>JAKQEZ010000557.1 GCA_029558435.1 Bacteroidota bacterium | reverse complement strand
AACAGAAATAGATAAAAACAGCAGAATGGTAACAAATTCAAATCTCCATTATCACATAATCAAAGGAATTATTGACAATGGTTTCGCACCGACAGTTGACGACCTTTCGGACATTTTTCAAGCAGACAAAGAACAAGTAATTAAAGGGCTATACGACTTGCAAGACTATCACGGAGTAGTTTTGCATCCAAACGAACCAAAAGTATGGGCTATACACCCATTTTCGCTAGCACCGACAAATTTTTATGTGCAAACAAAAAACGGACAATGGTGGGGAAATTGTGCGTGGTGTTCGTTGGGAGTTGCGGCACTTCTTAACGAAGACGTAAAAATAACGACAACAATCGGGGCAGAAACAAAACAAGTTGAAATCAACATTGTAAATGGACAAATACAAGAAAAAAATTATTTCATTCACTTTCCAATACCAATGAAAAATGCTTGGGACAATGTGATTTACACTTGTAGCAATATGTTGGTGTTTGAAAACGAAGAACAAATAGACAGTTGGACAAAACGCCACAACATTCCAAAAGGCGACATTCAACCCGTTGAGAAAATTTGGAACTTCTCAAAAAAGTGGTATGGCAATCATCTAAACCCAGAATGGACAAAATGGACAGTTGAAGATGCAAAACGAATATTCATAGAATTTGAACTTGAAGGAAAAGTTTGGAATTTGGGCGATTCAAAAGAAAGATTTTAATGCACATATTTGACTAACCGAAAATAATGAAAACACTGCCTGTAACATAGCATTGGCGAAATGGCGGGGTTCACGGCAAATTGAAAGTTCCGTCTTCGTATGCCGCCAATGCTCTGGACGATGTGGCGAAATCCGCTGCGCTCCTTTCGCCACATCGTGCCGGCGGCTTACACCGCCTGATGCACTCCAGTCGCTTCGCTGACTGTCGCACATCAGGCGGTTTTGCTAAATTTCAACTTCGAGCAAAGCTCTAGTTGAAACTTCGCAAAGCCGCCGGCACGTTACCTGCAACCCTAACAAAGCGGCAGTGCAAATGTTGAACAGACAGATTTATAAATGAAAGTAACAAAACTATTTAAGGAATTTTTTGACAGCGAAAAATCAGGCGGACTCACTCTAATTGTTTGCACAATAATATCACTAATCATAGCAAATTCAACTTTTGGGGCTGACTATCAACATTTTTGGCAAACACAATTTCAAGGACACAGCTTTGAACATTGGATAAATGACGGCTTAATGACTATTTTCTTTTTGCTTATTGGTTTGGAACTTGAACGAGAAATTTATATTGGCGAACTTTCAAAACTAAAAAACGCATTATTGCCAATTTTTGCAGCAATTGGCGGAATGTTGGTGCCAGCAGGAATATTTCTATTGTTCAATTATGGAACAGCAACGCAAGCAGGTGCAGGTATTCCAATGGCAACAGACATTGCATTTGCCTTGGGCATTTTATCATTATTGGGCAACAGAGTTCCAACCTCTTTGAAAGTATTTTTGACAGCACTTGCCGTTATTGACGATTTGGGAGCAATTATCATCATTGCAATTTTTTACACCAAAACTTTACTATGGACAAATTTATTCATAGCGTTAGGAATTTTTGCCTTGCTTTTGGTTTTCAACAGAATGAAAGTAAGAAACCTAATTCCGTATTTAATTGGTGGATTTGCAATGTGGTATTTTATGCTTCATTCAGGAGTTCACGCCACAATTACAGGTGTGCTTTTGGCATTTGCACTTCCATTTGGTAACGGAGATGAAAAATCCACTTCCTATATTTTACAGCACTTTTTACATAAACCAGTTGCATTTATCATTCTACCAATCTTTGCATTAGCCAACACAGCCATAGTTTTTAGTAGCGAAATAACTCAAACTTTGACAGAGAATAACAGTTTGGGTATTGCACTTGGACTAATTGTAGGTAAACCATTAGGAATT
>JAKQEZ010000553.1 GCA_029558435.1 Bacteroidota bacterium | reverse complement strand
AAAATCAAATGCATTTTCACAAAAATAAATCCCATTTTAATCTCTTAAAATGGAAATATTTATCTATTTTTGAAAATCTAATAACAAAAATATAGGTTATTAGACGAACTGACGTTATAGCCAATGGTAAAAAACGACCGTGCCACCTTGACAAAGTCGAAAATAAATTGAACTGAATTTAACTAATAAACATATCGACAGACTTCAAAACGGACGACACAAAGACCGACCCAAGAAAGATTTAATTTTTGCCCCACCGCACTTTAAAAAGAAAAAAAGAATTGCCGACCCTCAATTTTTTGTCATAGTTTTTGACCCTACCCTGCTTTTAGCACATTTGCCTCCTCGTTCCTGCGGGGCAAAAGAGCTAAAGCCAACCCACAAATCAAAAACATATGCCAAAAAATTAGCCATCACACCGACAGATTAGGCAGATTAAAAACGTAAATTAGCGACTTCAATAAATTTTACATAAAGACGAATGAATTTAATAGACACGGGAATAGAAAAAGGACTGATTCGGTTTGACGAAGACCGAAACTTTATAACATACGTTCACCAAAACAAAAAACGGAATTACAACAATCCCGAAGAGAAAGTGCAAGCCGAAACTTTCTTGACTTTGGTTTTGATTTACGGTTATCCCGAAAACAGAATTAAACAGTTTATTCCTGTTCAAATGGGTTCCGAGACAAAGGAAGCCGACATTGCGGTGTATTCAGACGATGAATGTGAAGAAACCTACATTTTAGTTGAGTGCAAAAAAGAAGATTTGACAGACCAGCAGTTTAACATTGCGGTTGACCAAGCATACAGTTACGCAGTTGCTGAAGGTGCAAAATACGTTTGGACAACTTCACGTATCAAAAATCAGTATTACGAAGTTCCCGACAAAAAACCGAAAAGCAGAATTGAAATTCCCGACATTCCGCAATTTGGAATCAACAAACTTGCTCCCTACAAATATGTAAAAGGTGGAATTTCGCAAATAGAAACTGACACAGACCCAAATGATATTGCAGCCGAACCCGACCCGAATGTAAAACAGAAATTTTTTGAACTTCAACCAGTTAGCGAAAGCGAACTGACAAAGATTTTCATTCAATCGCATCAAGCTCTTTGGGGCGGTGGACAAAGAAACCCAAGTGTTGCGTTTGACGAATTAGATAAACTTATCTTCTGCAAAATTTGGGACGAGAAACACCCAAGAAAAACAGGCGAACCCTACGACTTTCAAATTTTCCGTGATGAAGACCCGGAAGATTTGCTCAAACGTATCAAGAAGATTTATGCAGTTGGCGAAAAAGAAGCTCCCGAAGTTTTCAAAGACGGCATCACACTTACCGCACAAGAAACGCTGACCATTGTAAAATACTTTCAGCGTATCAACCTCAATAAAACTGACCTTGACAGCAAAGGCAAAGCCTTTGAGACTTTTATGGGCAGTTATTTCAGGGGCGACTTTGGTCAGTATTTTACACCAAGACCAATTGTAAAATTCATTGTTGACAGTTTACCAATTACGCATAAATCAAGAGTGCTTGACACCAGTTGCGGAAGTGGTGGCTTTTTGCTTTACGCTTTGGATAAAGTGAGAGAACAAGCCAACGAATTTTACGACCCAATCAAAGACGAAAAAGACCATTACAAATATTGGCACGACTTCGCAGAGAAAAACCTCTTTGGCATTGAGATAAACGAACAAATTGCCCGAACCGCCAAAATGAATATGATTATTCACGATGACGGACACACCAACGTAATTGCATCAGACGGACTTTTGAGTGATACCGAAATGCAAGCCAAATCGGGAAACAAAGAATTTAAATACAATTCGTTTGACTTCATCATAACCAATCCACCTTTCGGAAGTAGCATTAAGCAAACCGAAAAGGCATATATGCACCAATACAATTTGGCAGTTAAAGAAGTGGATTGGCTGAATACAAACGCAAGCGGCAAACCCGCTTTGCGTGACAGCCAAAGCACCGAAGTTTTGTTTTTAGAGCAGTGCCATAAGTTTTTGATCGAACACGGCTATTTGGCAGTGGTAATTCCTGACGGAATTTTGACCAATAGCAGTTTGCAATATGTGCGAGACAACATTGAAGAAATGTATCGCATTGTTGCCGTTGTTTCAATGCCTCAAACCGCTTTTAGTGCCACAGGTGCAGGTGTAAAAAGTTCTGTTTTGTTTTTGCGTAAACACAAGAACAAGCAAACCGAAAAAATCAGCAACCAAAAAGCAAAACTGAAAGAACAGGTAAAAATCGACAACAAGTATATTGCTACTGTTGAGAAATGGGAAAAGGAAAAAGCAGATGCCATAAAGAAATTGGAAACAGACGCAAAAGCCAAAAACCCGAAAGCCAACAAAAAGGAAATTACTGAAATGATACAAGCCGATAAATCGGCTGTTCAGTCTGCATTTACCGACAAGGTGAATTTGCTGAAAGAAGAATTGACCGAAAAATACTTTTTGGCAAAACAAACCGCTTTGGACGACTACCCTATTTTTATGGCAATAGCCGAAGATATTGGTTATGATGCCACGGGCAGAAGCACCAACAACAACGAGTTGATTGAAATTGGCAAAGAGTTATCAAAGTTTATTGCTCACATTAACAAGACCGAGAAGTGATGAGCAGGTATACAATTTCACCAACACTCAACAAAAGCCGAGTTTTCATTTTGCAAAAAAGCGAATTGGAAAAACGCTTTGACCCTTTCTTTTATGTTCCCGAATTGTTGGAACTTGAAAAGAAAGTTTTAGCCAAGAAACCAAAGAAACTAAGAGATTATGTAAAAGGATTGGCAAGCGGAGCAACACCAAAGACAACTGAAAGCGAAAAATATTATGCTGAAAAAGAAAACGGAATACCATTTTTAAGAGTGCAAAATCTTTCGCCAACGGGAGTTTTAGAATTTGACGATTGCAAATACATTAACGAAGAAACACACAACGGAATGCTGAAAAGAAGCCAAGTTTCAGCAGGTGATTTGTTGGTTAAAATTACAGGCGTTGGACGAATGGCAGTTGCA
>JAKQEZ010000532.1 GCA_029558435.1 Bacteroidota bacterium | reverse complement strand
ATTTTATTGGCTTCACTACCAACGGCAATAATTTTTCCAGAAATCCTATCTCTTGCAACAATAGACGGACTGTCAATTACTACTTTGTCATTGTGAATGATTAAGGTATTTGCTGTGCCAAGGTCAATTGCAATGTCCTCAGTCATGAAATCAAGAAATCCCATACGCTTTTATTGGGTTATTGTATTAATATTGGTTTATAACTACAAATGTATAAAAATTAATGTTTGAAATGACGTGTTCCTGTAAATACCATCGCCATATTGTTCTCATTACAATAATTAATGCTTAATTCGTCTTTTATTGATCCTCCAGGTTGAATTACTGCTGTTACTCCAGCTTTGTTTGCAATTTCTACACAATCCGGAAAAGGAAAAAATGCATCACTAGCCATCACAGCGCAAGTTAAATCAAATTCAAAAGAAGTTGCTTTTTCAATTGCTTGATGCAGTGCATCAACTCGTGAAGTTTGTCCAGTTCCTGAAGCGCATAATTGTTTGTTTTTAGCCAAAACAATTGTATTTGATTTGGTATGTTTACAAATTTTTGAAGCAAAAAGTAAATCAGCAATTTCTTCTTCTGAGGGTGTTGTATTGGTAACGGTTTTTAAATGCGATTTATTATCTGTAATGTTGTCTTTATCTTGAACTAAAATTCCATTTAAGCAAGTTCTTACATTTTTAGCAGGAAGTTCCACATCATGTTGTACTAAAAGAATCCTATTTTTCTTTTCTTCCAATAAATCTTGTGCTTCTTTTTCAAATGCTGGAGCAATAATTACTTCGCAAAACAAACTGTGAATTTCTTCAGCTGTAGCTAAATCGATAGTCCCATTGGCAATTAAAACACCACCAAAAGCTGAAGTTGGATCACCAGCCAAAGCATCAATATAAGCCGATTTCATTGTTTTACGAGTAGCGATTCCACAAGCATTATTGTGTTTTAAAATAGCAAATGTAGGTTCGTCATTTTTAAACTCATTCATTAAATTTACTGCTGCATCAACATCAAGTAAGTTGTTATATGATAATTCTTTACCGTTCAATTTGGTAAACATTTTGTCAAATTCTCCAAAGAAAAACCCTTTTTGATGTGGATTTTCTCCATATCGTAACACTTGTCCGTTTGCGATACTTTCTTTGTAAATAGTTTCATCGGTATTGAAGTAACCAAAAATTGCCGCATCATAATGAGATGAA
>JAKQEZ010000531.1 GCA_029558435.1 Bacteroidota bacterium | reverse complement strand
CTAAAACGATATAAATTATTTTTTTCATTTGTTTATTAGTTTAATAAGTTTTTTAGTTCGCCTTTTGATTTTATGAATTGAATTTCTGCTAATTTGTATTCTAAAATAGCACTGGTATAATTGTTTTGTGCTTCAACCAATGCGTTTTCAGCATCTAATAAATCGGTTAATGCAGCTAATCCTTGTGTGTAATTGTTATTGGTGTTATCAAAAACTTCTTTAGCAAGTTGCGCGTTTTCCTTTTGATTGTTAATAGTGATCAAACTGTTTTCAAGTTGTTTTTTTGCATTATCAAATGCTAAATCCAAAGCTAATTTTGTGTCATCAAGATCTACTTTTATCGAACTTAATGCATTGTTTGCTTGTCTTACTTTTGCTCTTGTTCCAAATCCTGTAAATAATGGAACTCTTAAACTTAATCCAATAGAAGAAAAGTCTGACCAATAAACGCCATCAGCTGGTTTTGCAAATAATGGCATTTCTGGACCTTGACCAATATAGTTGTAACTTCCAGTTAATGAAAGTGTTGGATAATAAGCCGCTTGAGCTGCCTTTTTTTGGTACGTTAATAATTGTTCTTGTTTTTTAAGTAACAAATATTCGGTTCTTCCAGTAACATCAGCTGTTGATGATAAGTCTTGTGGTGTAACTTCAAAAGCGGTATTAGGAATGATGATTTTGTTTTCCATTGGCATTCCCATATAAAATTTTAAGGCATTTTCTTGAAGCGAAATCGCATTTAAAATTTGCTGACGAAGTGAATTGATATTGTTTACACGAACGGTAATTCTATCGTAATCAATTTTTTTAGCCAAACCATTATCATATTGACCTTTGATGATGTCTTTTACTTTGTTTGTGTTTTTCAAGTTATTATCAACCACAATAAGTTTTTGTTGTTGCACATATACTTGATAATACGCATTTGCAACACGTTCGATAACTTGTTCTTCTGTTAATTGAGCATTAATTTGGTAAAATTCTCTTGTAGATTTAGCTGCTTTCAAACCTGTAAATACCGATTGGTCAAACAAAGCTTGATTTAAAGAAACGCCTGCTACCGAGTTCCATTCTTGTCCAAGTGGTGCTAAAATTGTAGTTCCTGGAGCTCCAAAGAAATCGCCTGGTAAAGCATTTAATTGGAGAATAGGATTGTATGTCATGCTTCCATTAGCCGAAATTTGCGGTAACGCTCTAGAACGAGCTTCTTGAATTTTATACTCGCTATTTTCCACTTCTAATTTAGCTTTCTTA
Source organism: Bacteroidota bacterium (assembly GCA_029558435.1). Next base: position 91 of record JAKQEZ010000531.1, on the reverse strand, counting down.
GCTTCTGCTTTGTTTTCAAGCGCAAAAGTGATGGCATCTTTTAATGTTAGTGGTGCCACTTTTTGTGCACTTACTGACAGTGTAAAAGTTA
>JAKQEZ010000526.1 GCA_029558435.1 Bacteroidota bacterium | reverse complement strand
TCTCTTTCTAAAGAGTAAACTACACCTGCCTATTAATCGGGAGAAAAGTGGAATCCGTCGCCCCGTAAACTTTTCGCTATTAGGATATGGTTTTGTGCCCACTTACAAAAAGGGGGAAAAAGGCAAATACCAGCTGGTGGTAAGCGGCAAAGGATGGAAAAACCTGAAACTAAAACTCAAAGCCATCACCCGAAAAACCACACCCGCCAGTTTCGATGAGCGTATCCACAAACTGAAAGAAGTACAGCGAGGCTGGCTTCAATACTACCGCATGGCAAGTATCCAGGAAAAACTCAAAGATGTGGATGGGTGGGTGCGTAACCGGCTACGTTGCTGTATCTGGAAACAATGGAAGAAATCCGAACGAAGACGGAAAAACCTGATACGTTTGGGCGTTGACCTTGAACACGCATACAGCCACAGCCGTAGCCGAATGGGTACATGGGCGGTCGCCTGTAGCCCTATTTTGAAAACCACCATCACGGTGGAACGTCTGCAACAACGCGGTTACGAACCTATGTTTACTTATTATCAGAAAATTGCTCCATTTCTTAACGAACCGCTGTATACGTGAACCGTACGTACAGTGGTGTGAGAGGCTCTCCCCGTCAGCCAAGGCTGGCGGGGCAGTCTACTCGATTAGTGGCTGGGCTTCTTTGTTTTTCGTCTGTTAGCAACATTTTTTGTCCTGCTGAATTGGTGGACAAGCAACACTTCCGTAACTACAATAAACACAGCAGTCGCCTTGTTTTGGTTTTAGAACTTGTTTACATTTTTCACATTCGTAAAAATATTGACAAGCGTCTGTCGGCATTGTTTCTTCTTTCTTGTGTCCGCAGTTGGGACAAGTTATTGTTGATTGTAATTTGATTTCCATTTTAATTTTCTTTTTTGTCAGCTACAGAATATCCTGTTGAGTTTATTGCTTTTTCGATTTCAGAAATGTTTGTTTTTGAGTTATCAAATTCTACGATTGCATTTCCATTTTCGTAAGATGCGTTTGAACTTATTATTCCTGTCAATTTATTTACTTCGTGATTTACGTGTTCGCCACAACTTTCACAAGTCATACCGCTAATCGTAAATTCTATTTTTTTAATATTGGATTTGTCCACTACTATGATTTGCTTTTCAGCCTTTGAGTAAAAAACACTTGAATAGTATGGAAAAGCAAGCATAACGATGGCAAATCCCGTTACTATTCCTAAAAACATTTTTGACTGAATGAATTTTGGTTTTTCTTCTGTCTCACAGTTGCAGTCAATTTGCTTTTTTGGTTTCAACTTTTGATACCAAGCAAAACCAAGCACTAAAATTGTCATTCCGATAAAATACGGTCGGAAAGGTTCAAGCCAAGAAAAAGTTGAGCCAAGTCCGCTTGTTCCTGCAATGAGAGCCAAAACAGGTGTAATGCAACACAATGAAGCTGCAATTGCTGTTAAAAGTCCTGCTCCAATTAGTTTGTTGTCTGTTTTCATAATGTTTCCAAAATTTTGTTTTCGTCAAGTATTTTGAAAAACGGTTTCAGCATTTTTTCATACTCTTTTGTTAATGAGTAAAAAATGGTTTGAGCTTCTCTTTCTGTTTCAATGAGTTTTCTGTCTTTGAGTTTTCGTAAGTGTTGTGAAACCGCTGAAATTGTCATACCAAGAATATCGCTTATATCACAAACACAAAGTCGTTTTTCTTCATAGATCAGAAAGAGAATTTTCAGTCTTACGTTGTTTCCTGCCAATTCAAGTCCGTTTGATAAATAGTCAAATGAGCCGTTGAGTTCTGAAACTCTGTCTTTACAGCGATTTATTTGTTTAATGTCCGCTTGTTGTCGTATGCAAGAATTGTTGTCCATAGTACAAAGGTAGTCAATTTGCTTATTTAAGCAACTACTAAAATACGAAACATCAAAAAGAACCCGATTTGTCTGTCGGGTTGTGTCGTCATAGCCTTGCCACTAACGTTCCAACGCTTGGCGAAGGAGCCGGTTTTTAAAGTTATTTTTATTTGCGATACAAGATCGTTTTGTTTTCAATTATTCGTTTTTCGTTACCAAGATTTCGGCTCTTTTGCCAAACGTGTGTTAACAGCATTTATTTATAATATTCAATCAAACGAAATTGTTTCG
>JAKQEZ010000519.1 GCA_029558435.1 Bacteroidota bacterium | reverse complement strand
AAGCACTATCAATTTTTGAAATATCAGTGTTGAACGAACAAATAATCTGAACATTCAAACAGTCGGCAAGAAGTCCGTCAGAAATATTCAATAGTGCTGAAACAGGCGAACTTCCGTCCTTTTCTCGGTCAACAACGATGTTTTCTGCATCCTCAATTACAAAAATTGAATTTGGGTTATCAATCAAAACAGAAATCAAGTCGGGGTTTGTAATTGCTGTTGCCATGTTTGGCGGTAAAAAGATTACGTCTTTCTTTATTGAAGAAATCAGATAACGGATGTAAGAGGTTTTACCTGTTCCTGGTTTACCATGTAGCAACACCAATCCTTTATCGTTTTTCTTTGAAAGTCTCCTGTATATTGTTTGATGAATATCTTTAAAATCATTATTGTAATTATCCTCAATGTTCAATCTTGGTTTTGTAATGTCCAGAGATTTTGTTGCAATGCCATGAGGTGTATTTACCAGCAGAGAAATAAGAGGTTTATTTCTTATTCTTCGCTCTCTGAATTTTTTTATTTCAGAAATTAGTTTTTCAATTTTAGAAGTTTCAGTCTTACTGAAAAGAAACCTTGCGGTAGAACAGTTAGTGTCAAAGTCAACAATTAAGTCGTCAAATAGAATGTAAAAAATGTCATCAAGTTCCGCTTGTTTGCTTCCGTTGAAATGGCGTTTTATGAAATAGTGATGCTTTATTTCACTCTTATAGGTTTCTCTAAACCATTTGTTAGCTCTCTTGCAGTCAATATTTTTCTCGCTGATTAAGTTTGGGATTGAATTGAAATGAGCAAGGAATAAGTTCAACTCATTGATATAGCCGCCTCTATCGGCAAACACTTGTCCCAAACTTATTTTTGAAGATGTTTTTTCAAGTTCAGGTATCGTAGTTGGTTGTTTGTAAAAGTTGACGATATTTTTTTCCATCCTTCTTTGATTTTTAATTTCTGCATCAAAAGTAGAAGTATGAAACGCCAAAGTGTGTCGCTCTAAAATTTTCTTTGTGTGGGTGGGTAAATTTGGCTCTTTTGGTTTTGTGAAGGGTCGGCTTGTGTGTCGGACAAAACCAAATGTGCCAAATGTGCGGTTGGCTAAAATTGAATTAAAAAAAATGTGCGGTGGGGAAAATAAAAAATACAGAAGGGTCGGCAATGAGTGTCGGCTTACTAGCTGTCCGATTGAAATATGGTCTGTATGTTGTCCAATTGTCAAAATGGTTTGTCCTTGTGTTAATGTTCAATTTTTAGTCGTCTGTTCAATGGTTGTACTGTCGTTTTACACTTGCCGGTAACGTTTTGCGGCTTTGCGAAGAAGCGGATTACGGAGCACAAAACTGTCAACATAGCACAAAAGTTG
>JAKQEZ010000515.1 GCA_029558435.1 Bacteroidota bacterium | reverse complement strand
GTCCAATCCTTGTCCATTTCCTGCTTTCCCCCTCGCTCAACTCGCAGTCGGCTCGCTACGTTCCATTCAGCCAATCTCCATTGCTTTCCGCTTGGCATTCATTCCACTTGCTTCCCACACTCAAAGAAGCCGATGAAGATTATTATAATTGTTAAAAATTTCGTTGATGAGGTTAGTTTTTTCTTGAATAATGATGATTTTAAACGGCTTCTTTTCGTTTTTCCAAAGCACGGCTCAAGGCTGTTTTACCTTTTCTTTTATTTAATCTGAAATACGGTGAAATTTGTATAATAGCTTTCTATAAAAATACTTTAGATTCACGTTGATTTTGGGTTTATCAAAAATAAAAAATGAAAGCAAAGATAGAGCTTGTCTTTCCTTTCTGCAAGGTCAAGCCCTACGGGTTTTGCTAAAAAAATCTCCACCCCTCAGTTTCTGTTTCCTACTTTTAATACCGTTGTTATGCTTCATTTTAATTTTCAACTATCAATTTTCAATTCAGAAGTCGGGTAGTATTTTTTATAGCAAAAACCTTGCATCCAGTTCATCCAATCCCTGAAAAATGGGCTTTCTTTTTTCTTTTTTTTCGGCTTTTTAGTCGTTTTTTTTCTCTCTTTCTTTTGGAATAATTATGCGGAGCGAAGCGACAGGAACATAATTTTTAAACCGATAATTATGTTTCAATTAAAAACCTATCGTCAGGGAATGAAAACAGAAAAACATTCCTTTTTTATCCTAAACCGTGGATTAAACAGCGGAAAGCCGATGAATGAGCCTTGTCCGAACTGTTTTGTATGTACTTGTCCGACGGAAAACGAAAAACAAAAAATGTATTGGTTGTTGTTTGCCCTGTGGCAAAGTAAGGAAATCGAGTATCAGCTAATCGGTTCAGTTATTCCCTTTATCCGTATCCGTGATTTAGAAAAAATCATCAAGCAAAAAGCACAAGAGCGTATTTTGTCAGCCATTCAAGAACACATTTCTGTATTATTTGATTTTCAAAAAAAAGAGCAGGAGTTTTTGAAAAAATCCAAGCAAATAAGCCTATTAAAAACATCTTTTTTACGGAGTTTGGTAAGATAGAAAAACAAAAACGCCCGATTTCTCGGGCGTTTCCTTTACTTGTTGCTTTTGGCTGACTTCTTTTTACGAAGCCAATCCCAACACCATTTTAAGGATTTAGAAATAACAAAGCTCACCACTGCACCTACACAGGCAAGAACTGCGGTTTTAACGTAGTCCTGTACGTCTATTGTAGCAAACAACGTAAACAATGTCCCCCGATTGTTCCTTTAACGGTTGTGTGGTCTGTCTGCATTTTAACAATTACAGGGTTCAGCTCTTTTCAGCATTTGCACAACTTCTGAAATGAATTGTGATGTCAAAGGCTTCCGAGTCTTCCGTTGCGGTATCATTTACCTCAACACTTACCAATTTGTTAACAGGTTTCCCCGACAGTTCAGAACCTGCTTTAAAGCGTGGTGTGCGCTTCATTGAAGCTTTAACGATTAAATCGTTGCACTCATTTTTCTCTTTTTCCATTTTTCTTGTGTGTTATGTCGGAGTGCTTTTCTGTTTTTCGCACTCCGACCGATTAAACTATTAATTTTACTTAGCAATCACATTCAGCGTTTACACAACCTCTGAAATGTAATTGAATAGCGAATGTTTCCGTGTCTTCTGTAGAGACGTCACTCACTTCTACATCTACACTTTTTAAGTTCACAGAACTTGACAGCTCTGCACCTGCTTTAAAACGAGGTTTGCGCTTGATTGAAGCTTTTACAATCAAATCACCGCATTGACTTTTTTCTTTTTCCATTTTTCTTTGGTGTTAAGTCGGAATACATTGTGTTTTTTCGCATTCCGACTGATTAAACAATAATTTACTTTTTTTCTTCCTCACAGTCTGCATCATTACCGATAGCCGATTGACTGACTGCTGTTGCAATTGCTCCGGCAGTTGCCAAATAACCCGCAACTGTTACCACAACCGCAGGTAAGGCAATCGGAGCAGCTAAAACCGTTGTTCCAACTGCTGCAACGATTAACCCTGCCAATCGCAGTTTTTTGAAGAATGGCGGAGTTTCCTTTCCGCACCGCTTGAAGTAAGACTTCAATTTGTCCGTGGACTTTTCCTTTTCTTTTTCCATTTGTTTAGAATTACTGGATTTCTACAATACTCAGAACATTGAAAGCACCGTTTTTCAGCGTGTACTGTATGCCGTTGACTTCCTGGAAGAATTCCAACATCAACAGATACAAGTCTGTTCCTGCTCCTGTTGGTACAGCCGTAGGCGTAAGCGTTACAGTCGTTGTCGTGCCGTCAATCGGAAGATTTTGACTGTTTGTTTCTTCAACAGAAGACACAGCCCCCGAAAAATCAACCTTAGCCCATGCTCCCCGAAATGTTACGTGTGTTGCACCTGATGGAACATTCAAATCATTGATTGGAACAAACCCCGCCAAACTGATAACGCCTGTACCTGTACTCACAGAATAGCTTTTAAACAGCACAGAACCTAAGATTGCACGGTTGTTAAAATTGAAGCCTTTCAGCAAAGCTTTTGCTGTAGGCGTTGCAATTCCTTCGCCAACCGTACGTTCACCCCTTGCACTGGTTGAATCCAAATTTTTGATTTGTGTCATTACTTTGGTCAATCGTGCCGTAACACGTCCGTCAGAAGCATTTTGCATCATTGTACGAACCGAATCACGGAGCAGTTTCCCCGAACTTGCCGAAGAACCAAATTCAGCACCATTTTCACGAGTTCTGACAAATGCAGGGTCGTTTTTGATGCGTTCACCTTCAACACCTCCTTTTTCACGAGCTAGAAATCCGTCTTTGGACTTGTAGAACGATAAATCCCCGACTTTTCCTGTCAGTTTGATTATCCCTTTTTGTCTTGCCATGTTTCAAGATTTTTTGAATAAATAAGCGAGTTTCAAGGTCCGCTTTTTAACCTGTCGTTGCGCATTGACAGCGCAAACATCAGATAAAAGCAAATGCCGTCAAAGCAACTACTTCCGAGCCATAAACTTTGTGCTGTTTTAGCGTGTTTTTGCAGGTAGAACAAGCATTTAAAACACCTAATTTTGAAGCCGTCAAACCGTATGCCTCTCCCATAGAAGAAGTACAGGTAAAGCGTACATAAAGTATCAGCCCAATAAAAAATGAAACGCCTTGTTATCCATACAAAAGATGTAATGATTGTCACCGGAAAAAGTGAGCGTTATTCCCGTTACCTCATCAAAAGAATAAAGGAAGAAATTGGAAAGCAGGAACACCAATACTTAACCATACGTGAGTTCTCTGAATACTTAGGACTTAATCCCGATGAGGTGGAGGAAATTTTGTTTTGAAGCCTTTAAAACAGCCCATTTTAAACCATAAAATTTATAGCTTTTTACTTGTGTTTATCAATGATTTAAATTACATTTGCAATATCAAAACGTTCTTTAAAATGGTGCAACGAACATTGTAAAAAATGTCACCCCGATTGTCACCTGTTTTGAGGAAATTGTTTAAAGTATTGATAAAACAGGTGGTTTAGAAATAGTAGTCAATCCCAGCGGGATCACTCTGATAAAAAAGGCTTCGATTTTTTCGAAGCTTTTTTATTTTCATCAAACCACGTTGAAAGTTTACTTTCAAAAGTGGGAGGAGGAAAATAAAAAAAACGAGCGACCAAGCGAGTAGCTTTTTTATCCACTGCACGTCGGTCTTACTGGGTTCTAAAATCCCAACAAAAAGTTTACTTTCAAAAGTGGGAGGAGGAAAATAAAAAAACGAGCGACCAAGCGAGTAGCTTTTTTATCCACTGCACGTCGGTCTTACTGGGTTCTAAAATCCCAGTTCAAAATATATTTTAAAGTTTCTTACTCTTTTTTTTGTTGTATAATCTGGGATGAGAAGTTTATACCGTCGTAATTTTCAAGGAGGAACGACGTAGAAAATAAGTGCGAGCGATCATGCGAGTAGCTTTTCCCATTGCACGTCGGTTTATCTGGGTTCTAAAATCCCAATATACTTACTTTTGTTACAACAAAGTAAATTCTTAAAAACTCCTACTGAAATGTATTTCCTTTTGATAAATCTCCCGACTCAAAGCCTTTCATGAACCAAGCTTTGCGTTGTGCAGATGTTCCATGTGTAAACGAGTCTGGATTCACATGTCCCTGCATTTTTTTCTGAATTGCATCGTCGCCAACAGCTTGTGCAGCACTCAATGCCTCATCAATGTCATCTGCATCCAAATAATTATTGATGTAATGCGCAAAAACTCCTGCATAAAAATCGGCTTGTAACTCAAGGGCAACCGACAATTTATTTTGTTCTTTTTCAGATTTCCCTTGTTGCGCTTGTCTAACTGCCGCCGTGGTTCCCATCACATGCTGCACATGATGCCCCACCTCGTGTGCAATTACGTATGCAATAGCAAAATCGCCCCCTTTTGCACCAAATTTTGTTTTCAACTCATTAAAAAAATCCAAGTCCATGTACACTTTTTCGTCTCCAGGACAGTAAAACGGACCAACAGCCGAGCTTGCATTTCCACATTTAGTGGCTACTTGTCCGGTAAACAACACCATTTTCGGGTAACGATAAGGCGTTTTTGTGTTTTGAAGCAATTTAGCCCAAACATCTTCTGTATCACCAAAAACTGTTGCAACAAAATCGCCAATTTCTTTTTCTTCGGGCGTTAACTCACGCGTTGTTTCGGTTTGATTGCCTATTTGGTTGCTCAACTGACTACTAATTTGACTTGCCATGTTGGCATCACCGCCCATAAATTGAACAATAAAATAAATGGCCAAGCCAATAAGTCCACCACCCATTGCCATTTTTCCACCAGAAATCCCTCTTCGGTCTTCCACATTATCGCTTTTTCGTCGTCCTCTCCAGTCCATAAGAATAAATTAAGTTGTATCAAATATAACAAAGATTTAGCAATATCAAATATTTGGTTGATATGCATATATCGACATATTTCGATATCAACAAAATGAGATATTAAACCCATTATGTTTAAAAACTTGCCATTTCTCGATTGAAATTAAATCCTTTTAGCGTATGTTTGTTGTGAAAAAACAGAACTAACAACCAACACAACCAACTGAAAAGAATATTTGTTAATGAAAAAAGTCCTCATCATTGCATACGATTTTCCACCCTATGTTTCTGTAGGAGGTTTAAGGCCGTATAGTTGGTATAAATACATGAAAGAATTTGGTGTGGAGCCAATTGTTGTTACGCGCCAATGGAGCAATAAACACGGCAATGCGTTGGACTACATTTCTGCAAGTGAAAGCAAAGAAACTTTAATTGAGCAAACCGAATATGGTACCATCATCCGTGCACCCTATTTTCCGTCAATCAGCAACCGCATCCTACTAAAATATGGTGAACAAAAATTTACTTTTTTTCGAAGAGCATTAACCGCTTGGGACGAATTTAGGCAATTCATTACCATTAGCGGACCCAAAAAACACTTGTTTCACGCTGCAAATGACTATTTAAAACACAACAAAGTGGATGCTATCATTGCAACAGGTGATCCATTCATTACTTTTTATTTTGCAAAAAAATTAGGAGCTAAATACAACGTTCCTTGGATTGCAGATTATAGAGATCCTTGGAGTCAGAATTTAAAAATTCCTAATAATTTTAAACTTTTCATTAAAATTGTTGAGAAAAATGTAGTTTCTACAGCTACTAGTATTACAACTGTGTCTCAATTTTTAAAAAAAAAAATAACCCAAAATTTAAAACACAAGATATTTCATATTCTTCCCAATGGTTATGACCAATCTTTAACTGAAATCGTTGAGAATTTGCCTCAAAAATCTGACAAATTAACAATTGCATTTGCAGGAACAATTTATCAATGGCATCCTTGGAAAAGTTTTTTATCGGTTTGTTCTCATTTAATAGAACATCACAACATTCATGTCCACTTGCAATTTTATGGATTGAACAACCCTATTGAATTTAATAACTACATACTTACTTTACCAATAAAAACGCAAAACAGTATTTCTATAACTCCTAAACTTCAAAATAAGGAGCTCCTTCAGCAATTAGCACAATGCAACTTAATGCTTTTGTTTAATGATTATTCAATTTTAGGAACTAAGATTTACGATTATCTAGGCATAAAAAGAAAAATTATTTTATGTTATAAAAACGATACACAAGCACTTCAATTAAAAAACAAATATTACAACATAGAAGAAGTTGAAGGGGTAAGTAAAACGCTACAAGAAGACTTAATTAAAGAAACAAACGCAGGTATAGTTGTTGAGAATGAAGAACATTTAAAACAAGTGTTGGTTGAAATTTCAGATGAATTGAAACAAAATGGATACATTGAAAGTCAATCAACTGGAGTTGAAGCATATTCTCGTAAAATTCAAGCAAAACACCTTGCAGATATAATAAAATCCCTATGACCATCGCTATTATCAATTATGGAATGGGAAATTTGTTTTCCATTGAAAAACGCCTCAAACGCATGGGAGTTGAAACCATTGTTGCCTCCAATGCTGCAGATTTAATGCGGGC
>JAKQEZ010000511.1 GCA_029558435.1 Bacteroidota bacterium | reverse complement strand
CGAAATTTTTGCATTTTTAAACTTTGCGGTTTCACCCAATTGGTCGTATTTGTAAGCTTTTTCTACTTGCGAATAGAGTAGTGATGCTTCCCAAATTTCACCTACAAATAGGTAAACATCAGCCAATTCAATTTTGGTTTGTGCAATTTCGTGAGCACTTATTCCTGGCATAACCAATACTTCGTTTAATAGGGAAATGGCATTTTCGGGTTGGTGCAGATAAAACGATTGAAAATTGGCATAACCTCTCAACAATGGAGTGGTAGAAACACTTTTTCCTAGTTCGTTAATACTTGATTGGTAGCTTCTTTCGAGTTCCGCTAAATCGGTAGCGGTGAAATTGTTGGTTGATGTTATTTTTTTAGTGTAAACATTTACCAATTCCATTTTTGCACTCACGTAGTAGTAACTATCTAATCCTTTACTGATAACGTATTGATAGCATTTTATGGCAGTTTCGTAATCTTTGTTTTCGGTACTTAAATGTCCTAATGCCATTAATCTATCGCCGTATTCTTTAAATCGTTTGTCTAATGCCTTTGCTTGTGTAAAAGCTCCCAAATAATTTTCTTCTTGAATGTACACCCAAATCAACATTTCAGAAAACACTTTTCGGTCGGGGTGAGTTTGAATGTATTTTAACAACAAAGTTTTAAGTAAATCTTTTTTTGTTCCTTTATCATCGTCAGATAAATTGGTTTGAAGAGCATTTTGTACGCTTTGAATATACGATTCTTGCACCACTAATATGTCAAGATATTCATTTAGCATTTGCTCTGTTTTTCCACTATTGCTGTACAATTGAGCCAACTCAAAATTGAACGGAAACATGTCTTTTAACAATTTTCTACCTTGTAAATAGGTTTGAATAGCGTAATCGTTTTCTTTTCTAAATTGAAATGCTTGAGCTAAACTAATTACTTGTTGTTGATTTGGGCTAAGTTGTTTTATGGTTTTTTCGCTAAGTTGTTTAGCATCATTTGGTTTGCCAGAAACATTGTATAAATAAGCTAAATCGACATTGTAGTTTAGTTCGTAAGGATGCTTTCTTTGTTGGTTTTTGATTAATTTCTCGGCATTTTTATATTCTTCCAATGCCACAAAACAATCTAGTAATTTAAGGTAATGAGTTTGATTGTGAGATTTATTAAACAACTTTTCGTAATAGATTACCGCTTTATCAAACTCTTTGTTGTAAAAGTATTGGTTAGCCAATTCTTCATCGGAGTTGTTTTGAGCCAAAATCGAAGTATTAGATAAGGTAATTATCAAAAAAGAGA
>JAKQEZ010000461.1 GCA_029558435.1 Bacteroidota bacterium | reverse complement strand
CTTGTTCGTTTAGAACTTTGCTTACAATTTCTGTTATTAGTTTTTGTTTGTCTCCAACTGCCATTATTTGTCAAATTTTTACTTGGTTAATTGTCTGATGTTTCGTTGTCATAAGGTTGCCACTAACGGTTTGGGGCTTTGCGAAGGTGGGGAATTAGAAGTACAAATGTTCAATTTAGCACAAATGTTCATTAGAATTCCAATGCTCAAATTTAGTACAAATGCCCCACTTTTGCAAAACCCCTGTTAGCGGTTCGTTGTTTTTCTTTCACGTTATTTTTCTAACATTTTTTTCAGTCCCTCCATTATATATCCCCAATTTTTGTCGGAATGGTCGTGAGTTTCTTGTGTTTTGAAACCGCCTTGAACTATTGTAAAAATTGTTCCGTTTTCGTCTGCCGATAATTCGTATTTTATTTCTGAATAGTTAGCAGGAATATCTTCTGTTCCTGAAAACGAACTCCAATAATTATAAAGGATAAATTTTTCAGTTTCAATGTCTATTATATTTCCTTTGTCTTCGTATGGTTTGCCTTCATAAATTCCTTTGTAAAGTATTGGACTTCCTTTCTTCCATTCACTGATACATTCCGTTCCAAAGAAATACATTTTAATAATTTCGGGATTTGTCAATGCGTCCCAAACTTTTGCAGTTGAAGCGTTAATATTAATTGATTTTTTTAATGTTAATTCTGTTGTCATTTTATTTTGTCTGTTTGTTGATAAAGTAAAGCATTGTTATAGAAATAATACACATAACTATTGCTCCAATGTAAACTGAACTATCTTGTTGTGAAATTCCAACGAAAAAGTCGCCAATGTTCATTATTAAAAAGAAAAGGTAAGCAATTGTCAGCATTGGAATTGACTTTTTCAAAGTACTATAAGCAAAAATGAAACCAACAGCAAATTGTCGTGTCGCCCACATTTGTGTCAAGTAACCAACACCTTTTGCATTTAAGTCAACAGTTTTTAAAGCAGATTCTGGCGAAAATATCAAAGTCGAACTTACAATAAGTCCAAGTAATGCAAAAAGTCCCGATACAATTAGTATCCATTTTGGTATTGATTTAAATTCTTTTGTCATATTGATTTACTTTTAAAATGAACTGCAAATGTAAAATCAAATGCAAAAGCTGGATTGCCAATTAAGGATTATTTCTAACTGAATTGGGTGAAAACCCAAATTTCTTTTTGAAAGCATTACTAAAATGTTGAGGCGTTGCATAGCCAAGATTATAAGCAATTTCAGAAGAAGTTTTTTGAGTGTCTTTTAAATATTGCAAAGCTAAATTTAGGCGTTGTTCTGTCAAATATCCAAATACTGTATTTTTGAATACTTCTTTAAATCCACGTTTGAGTTTATATTCATTAAGCCCAATTGTTTTGGCAATTTGGTTTAAATTTGGTGGGCAATTCAAATTTTCATTTATTAAATCTCTTACCGCAATAATTTTTTCTTTATCACTTTTATTTTTTACAAATATTTCCTTTTTGTTTTCTGAATATGAATAAGATTCGGCTGATAACACAAGCAATTCAATACTTTTTGAAAGCAAAAACATTTTTTTTAGTTCGGTAGAATAGTTGCAATTAATGATTTGCTTGATTACTTGTTCAATTGAAAAGTCAATTGCTCCCCAATTTTGAGATAATAAATCGCTCTTCCCTAAAAGTATATTTTCAGAAAATCGTTTAATTTGGTCGTTGGCATTTTGAGTAAAATCAATAAATAATTCTTTTGGAAATTGAATTCCAAATGTTTCAATTTCAAATGTTTTGTTTTCTATTTCAATGTCAAAACCGTTTGAATACATAATATTATGGTGTCCACCAATAAGGTCAAATCTTTTATCAAGTTGTTTGTATGAAAATTCATAGTTGCCTTTAAGTCCAAAGTGAAGTCGCACAAAATCAGTGTTGTTACTTGTCGAAAAATTGCCAAGTTTTTGATAATTAGATATTGAATGCGTCAATTTAATATTGTCACAATACCAATTTGTCGTTGTTGAAGTGTCGATATTAGATTTTGTCATTATTCTGTTTTCTTACTTGTTTTGGGTGTCGCTCTACAATGACCGCTAACATTTCGCTAAACGTATTGCTGATATTTTTTACTTGTACG
>JAKQEZ010000460.1 GCA_029558435.1 Bacteroidota bacterium | reverse complement strand
TTTTGAATGTTAAAAAAAGGGGGTATATTTGAGTTGTGCAACAAGCACAGGCGTTTGGCTCAATGGCGGGTGAAGTGGTTAATTGAACATTCTACCTCGCATCAACTTTTGTGGTATATTGACAGTTTTGTGCTCCTAAATCCGCCACTGCGCCAAGCGCCCAAACGTTAGCGGTCATTGTATCGGACGACCCAAAAAATAACAAAAGGATACCTAAAAATGAATTTGAACCCAATAATAATTGAAACAAAAAGACTAAAACTGACAGGTTTATCACCTCAAGATATGACAAGTATTTTTGAGAATTTCAGTAAAGACGAAATAAAGAAAATATTAGGACACGGCACAGAAGAAGAATATCACAAAGAAGAGTACAAGTATAAAAACGGATACGCTTCCTATAATAGGAGTTTCATTCTATTTTTATTATCAGAAAAGGCATCCAACAAAATAATCGGACGATGTGGGCTTCATAATTGGAACGTAGAACACAATCGGGCAGAAATAGGTTATAATATTTCAGATGAGATTTCTAAAAGAAAAGGGTTAATGACAGAAGCAGTCAGTGCGATTATTGATTACGGATTCAATACACTGAAGTTGCACCGAATTGAAGCCTTAGTTGGAAGTAACAATATTCCATCTTTGAAAATAATAGAAAAAAATCGCTTTATTAAAGAAGGCTTACTAAGACAACATTATTATATAGCCGACAAATATGAAGATTCAGTTCTATTTTCTAAACTATATAATGAATACATTGACGAGAAGAATGACAAGACAACGAACCGCTAACAGCGGGTTGGTGCAAGGTGGGCTATTCTACTCCTATGAATGTAAAGCTTTCCAAAACCCCACCCTTCACCAACCCGCCAAACGTTAGCGGTCATTGTAACGGACGACAGTGCAAACATGAAACGACAATAAAAAGAAAATGATACTTTTGAAAAATATAAACCAACGCTTCGTAAAATTAAAAGAGGTGCAAGCCAGCCCAAAAGCCGACACAATTGCACCACATTTAATTTTACCCAACGCACCAAAAACGAACAGACATGGCAATAATTGACGTATTAAAGTATGACGGACCAAACAACGCTTTGGTTTGGAAATGGAGACCAAAAGTTGACAGCAAACGTGATGAAGAATTACGACTTGGGACACAACTCGTAGTAAACCAATCACAACAAGCATTATTTATTAAAGGTGGACAACTCCTCGACATTTTTGAGGCTGGGACACATACTTTATCAACTCAAAATCTTCCAATTTTATCAAGTTTAATTGGACTTGCATTTGGCGGACAAAGCCCATTTAAGGCAGAAGTTTACTTCATAAATAAAGCCGTTGCAATGGACACAAAGTTTGGACTAATTCCATTTAATATGATGGAACCAAATTTTAGAGTTCCAATTCCTATAACTTCAAGAGGTAGTTTTGCGGTAAAAGTTGCAGACGCAAAAACTTTTCTTAATCAAATAATTGGGACAGTTCCAGACTTTGAAGCAGACAAGCTAACACAATTTTTCAGAGGAATTATTACTGAAAATGTAAAGACTGCAATCACAAGAATTTCAAAAGAACAAAACTTAAATCCGCTTGAATTAGAAGCCATTGTTTCAGAAGTTTCAGGAGCAGTAAAAGGAATAATTTCAGAAGCACTTGCGAAATACGGACTTCATTTAGAATTCTTCAACATCGAAGCAATTCCAGTAGTTGACGAAGACCCAAGAGTTAAAAAAATAGTTGACGACTTCCACAGATTAATGTCGCAAGACATGGAAGAAAGAATGAGGTTGAAACGTAGAGCAGAAAATTTAGAGGTATATAAAGTTGAAAGAACATTTGACACAACTGAAAAAGCAGCTGAAAATATTGGTGGTGGAATTGGTGGAGAAGGTGGGATTTTAGGAACAGTTGTAGGACTTGGAATGGCAACACCTATTGCAAACACAATGGGCAATCTAATGAATAATACAACCCAAAATATTCAACAAAACCAAAACAACAATGCGGGAGTGAATAAAGATGAAGTATTGAAACTTTTAAAAGAACTTGGCGAATTAAAAACCGCAGGTATTCTGACTGAAGAAGAATTTACTGAAAAGAAAAAAGAACTTTTATCTAAACTATAAGCCGAATGTTAAAATGTAATTCTTGTAAAAATCCAGTAGCAGTAACATCTATTCATTGTGAATGGTGCGGTGCTAAAATTGTTCGTGAAACAGAAAACCAAACGAATAACAACGGCAATAATTCTAATAGTAGTTTAGCCGACTTTATGAATAAGTTGAACGAAGTTGAAAATGAAATTGTAAAAGAAAATGCAGGTGCTGGAACTTGGGGTGCATTAGATGGTATGCTTACAAGAGCATTTGGCAATTCTAAAATTGACAGTTTAAATCAAAAGAAAGCGACAATAATTCAAACCTATCCATTACCGAAAAATCCAGACGATTTGCTTGAAATAGCGAATATGGCAGCTTCGAATTTTAAAAATATCAAAGTTCACAAAGTAGCATTGACAGACAATGCAAGAAATGAAAATAAAATAAACCAACCAATAAAAAACGCATGGAAAACCAAGGCAGAGCAAGCCCTCAATCTACTTGCTATTTATTCGAGGACGGATGATTTCATTCGCCAACAAATTGAATTATTAAAAACCCAACTTGTAGAAGAAAAGAAAGGTTGGTTTAAATAATTCCCAAACTCAAAATTTAATTTTCACTAACAAATAAAACAAAAAAAGTATGTTATCAATCAAAGAATTAGTAACCGAAGAGCAAGACCCAAAAGTAATTGAGAAAGTTTTGCCAAAAGTGCAAGAGTATTGCA
>JAKQEZ010000456.1 GCA_029558435.1 Bacteroidota bacterium | reverse complement strand
ATTCACATCTTTTCCCTTTGTCGCAAAATTGCCATTAATTTAAAATTCATAAAAATGCACATTTACAATCATCCTACTAATCATGGTGTTCCAATTTTTAAATTCATAAATTAGCGCAAATACTTTTAACTAAACTTTTTCAATACGAAATAAATGGATTAATAATACCAATTTCATTGACATAATGATAGCTCAATCGATTTGAACACTTAATTAACCTAAAAAATAAACATCAACATCAAAAATTTACAAAAATGGATAACAAAAAGAAATTTTACCAAACTGACGCCTTCAAGTATGGCCTTGGAATTATTATTGGAACATTGCTCTACAAAATAATAACAGACCTATTCAATAAATAATTCACAAAAAAGCAATTACACTAACATCGGTTTGTCAATATGACGGCTGAAGTGCTTCTACAAAACATTTGTGCAAGGTTCAACAGCATTCATTCCATTGAACTTAAGTGCTAAAAATCAGCCACATCGCCAATCCGCAAACCTCAATAGGCTATAATAAAAAACCAGAACCAATGAAACGGCTGACTTTATCATTATTATTTGCATTGACATCAGCTATTTCGTTTGGACAATCAACTATTCCGGTAGACAGTCTCTACACTTTTATCAAATATAATTCTATTCACCGTAAAACGGTAGACTGGGCAAAAATTGACAAATCATTCAACGAGCAAATACAAAGTACAAAATCGCTTCATGACACTATGAACTGCTTTGTGACAGTTTTGAAAAATTTAAATGACGTTCACTCGCAAATTTATCTAAACAACAAGTTTTATGGCCATTACCCAAGTTTTGATGATTCGGTATTGGTTTGGCTCAAACCTCTGAATGATAAAGCGATTTTAGAAACCAATAAAATCTATTCGCAAAATATGGCGAAAGGGATTGGTTATATCAGAATTCCCGCTATTCAAATTTATGCATCTGAACAAATAAATAATTTCGCTCAATCACTAGCAGACAGTATAACTAAACTATCAAAGAAGAGTAAGAAGGGAATTATCATTGATTTACGTTTGAATGGTGGCGGAAATATATATCCTATGCTTTCGGGGCTTAGTCAGTTGCTGGGCAATCAAACGGTGGGTTATGAAACAGATATAAATGACAGCATCACCCGCACCTGGGAGATCAAAAATGGAAATTTTTATATTGGCGGTTACCAGACAACAGACCTAAAAGTTAAGGAAATTCGCAACCTTACAAAAATACCGATTGTGGTAATTATTGGCCCAGTTACAAAGAGTGCTGGTAGTATGGTGGCCATTGCTTTTAAAGGCAGACCTAATACCTATATTATTGGTGAGCCGACAGCAGACGGGTATACCACTTCCAATGGTTACTTTCAATTTACTTCCAATCTCACTTTAAATTTTGCGACAAATTACGTAGCTGACAGAAATAAAATAATTTATAAGACGACTGTAAATCCTGAGCTTACAATTAATGAAAGAGACAACTTTGACAACCTATTAAATGATGAAAAAATAAGAGCAGCTATCAAATGGTTGAAGGAAAAATAACAGCCTGTAGCACGGTTTTGCATCAGGAGGATTGAGGCCTCCTAAGGCGCAACAGGCTGTGCAACTTGAAGCTTTGTGCTTCCAATCAAGTTCAGTGCTGGGTTAACAGTCCCGCCTTTGGCTGGATACATATCGTGCTCTAAAATCAACCACTGCGCCAAGTGCTACACTCTTGGCATCAAGTATAAAACGATACGGCAAAGTAGACATTGACGGAGAGAAAACATTAAAGAAAAGTAAAATATAACAAGGGGAAAAGGCAAACAATCCATATTGACAACGAAAAATGAGTAAACCGATCCCAAGCTTTTGGGGACCGACCCTTTTTTATATTTTTCCACCCGCATTTTTCAAAAAACAATGTCAGCCAGCCGCACAACTGGCACATTAGGTTTATTACGACACACAAAACGGACCCAACAGCTAAACCAAAATAGCCACAACTAAGCAACCTCGCCGAAGAAATTTACGAAATTTCATTCATACCATTTATAAGCTATCCTACGTCAAATAAATCCAATTCCATCACTTTCATTTTGTAACAGGTATTCAAAACTGGACTTTTGTATTATCCAAATTTTGAATGAAAGTTTATGGCCCTAATAATTTCCAAACTCAATAAGACATATACGAACGGTGTTAAAGCATTAGACAACATCAGCCTGACTTTAAACAACGGGATGATTGGATTACTTGGACCCAATGGTGC
>JAKQEZ010000445.1 GCA_029558435.1 Bacteroidota bacterium | reverse complement strand
ATGCGCAAGCACGATGCAATCAAATTGAATTCCTTTTTGCAAAAAGTGCAGATATGCCTTTTCTACAGTGGCAAGCAATCCAGACTTATATGCTTTTGGATGCGCAAAAATAGTCTTTCCAATTTTATTCCACCAATTTTTAGTGTATTCAACTTCAACTTTGTTCTTAAAAACATCAACCAACGGTTCATATTTTGTCCTTGATTTTTCTTCGTGATTATATTTGTAAAATCCACTATCACAAATTAAATCAAGTGGAGTTTCCGGCATAAGTTGTAATAAATCTTCATGCAATTTTTCGCTAAGATGATGAATCATGCGCTGTTCATGATTACCGTAATTGATAAAAACCTTTTTTGGTTTTATCATTTCAATCAAATCAATAATTAGTTTTCTCGTCATGACCATTTCATCTACAAATGCAACCCGGTATTTTTTTGAGAATTTTGAAATGCCTTGACAGTCTTCAATGTCGCCATTTAATACAAGAATATCAACTTTACCAGCATATTCTTGAAACGTTGAAATAGGAACATTATATGGACAATGAAAGTCCGACAAACACAAAATTCTGGTTTTGTTTTTATTTCCTATGATTCCACGCTTTTGTCGTTGTCTTTTGAACCATCCACGCATTGCTTCACCGTCGCCATCAAAAACAGTTCCAACAGATAATTCGTTCCAAGAAGGGAATCCATCTAATGCTTTTTTCTCGCAAACTGAATACATATCAATATCAGTCAATTTTTTGTACCTCCCATACCTTCGCATGGGAGTATCCTCCCATTATTTATTTAATCAAACTGTTTTGAAGATTTTTTGAAATCTTATATCGCACAATTGATTTTGCAGGAACTTCGAACTCTTCCCGTGTTGCAGGATGAACGCCAATTCTTGCTTCCTTATTGACTATAAACCACTTGCCAACATTTACCAAACTCACTTCTTCGCCACGTTCAATTGCATTGTAAATGGCTTGTGTAAATCCTTCGATGAAAAATTCAGTATCGCCTTTTGTGTATCCTGTCAATTTTGAAATCTCTGTGATTAAGCCATGTTTATCCATTTTACACCTTCTATACTTTAATTTTGTCTGAAAGTCGTGCTACTTCGCTACGTTCGTTGATTGTGAGTTGAACGCAACCAAACAATCTTTCACCTTTCAATCCATCAATTAAGGCTTTTAGCCCATTATTTTTCTCAAACACACAGTCATCAATTTGCTTAAAATCTCCGTTAAACCAAATTTGGCTGTTTTCGTCAATTCGTCCAAGCAAAAGCGCAACATGTTCCGCCGTAAGATTTTCCGCTTCTGAAACAATTACAATTTTATTTTTAATACTTCGTCCACGAATAAATCCAAGGTGCTGAACTTCCAATGCTCTGCTGTTAATCAACATTCTCAAACCATCAACTCCACCAACATGATCCGCAAACGGCATCAAGAAAGGAAGAATCTTATCAAACTCTGTTCCGGGGAGTGCTCCTAAATCTTTTGTTCCACGGACATTTATATTGTTTCGAATAAACAAAATCGAATCTGGTTTATTGTTTCCGCCCGATTTAATCTGATTAAGCGCATGGGCGGCCATCAAAAGATCTTTCCCTACCCCGAACTTGCCAAAAAGTGCCTTCACAGGAATGTTTGTGTTCTGCAACAAATCAAACGCTAATTCTTGTTGTGTGTTTCTTGGTTTAATCTTTTCAAGATGAAAACTATCTACCGCTTTATATTTTACAGGAATAAATCCCTTGTCCGTTTTGCGGAATTTATCAACTACAACCCCATTTACATCGCGGACAACCAAATATTCGTTAATTAGCATCCCTTCAATGTCAATGTCATTCTGATAAAGTTTTGCAAGATATTCATCAGAAACCGTAATTTCCCGATATCCAGAATATGTTGAACAGACTTCATTTTTTTCTGTTCCAAAATATTTATGGGGAATATCTAAGCATTTTGCTTTAAGAATTACATTATGGTCAGCAGAAACAAGGACTGCATTAGGATCAAATGCGCAAATATCTTTCGCATAAGCCAAAATTCGATTATCTGGAATAGACAGGTCAAGCGGAATGTAACAAGAATATTTTGACCTAAATTCAATTATTCCATCGTCATACGCTTTTACAATGCGCTTAATTGCCTGTTTTGCGGAACGCGCAAGTGTTTCATTGCGATTGCGCTTCAATTCATCAAGTTCCTCAATCGTTGTCGAAATTAGGTAGACCTTTTCATAATCGCAAGGATCTAGTCCATCAATGAAGGCATTAGTGTCAACAATTACATTTGACATTCATTCGCATTCCCTTCGGAATTTATTTCTGCTCTCGCAGATATTTTTCTACAACTTCGTCTTCTACATAATAAGTTCGTGCTTTTGACTTCTTTTGCCGATTCGCAATTGCGATGTTTCGGCTTGTTGGGCTGTAATCTATCAAGCCCAAGCGAATCATGTCTTTGTATTCTCTCTGATTTACTTGCTTCACATGAAGCCTCCATTATGTTTATTTTTTGAAGGACGGGTTTCATAATTTTGTCCCTCACTTACTAAGCCTAAAAACGCACTTTTCTTTAGTTGTTTTCGCCAAAATTGTTACATTTTCTGCAAATTGACCTAAATCCGTCATTACTGTGCGTGTTTTTGGCCCAATAATTGTCCGAAAGCAACTTTACTTCTCCGCATTGCGGACATGTTTTATACCATCCATAATCCCAATAGGTATAAACGAAATCTTCATACAAGCGCATATATTCTTTTATGATCTTGTTTTTAATTTTGGAAAAACATTGTGTCACAAAACTAGGGTCTACTCCTATCTCTGTAGCGATATCCTTCTTTTTGGAAATACACCCC
This sequence comes from Bacteroidota bacterium, assembly GCA_029558435.1. The sequence goes on along the minus strand of JAKQEZ010000445.1, from coordinate 1,357 downwards.
GCCTCCACAATGGAGACAATTTGTTTCTCTTTATCTGACAACTCGATGTTTTCCATAATTTCCGACAGCACATCGGACAGTTTGCCAAACGGGGTCGGATAATTCTTTCCCATCTGCCTAAACATTTTTTCAACTTCTTCATATTTGAATCCGTCAATGTCTGGTTCATCCAAATTCTCGCCGTTTACGGCAATATGTTTAAAGATAATTGGCTTGCAAATCATTGACTTCAATATCAATTGATCTACTCTTAATGAGCCAACCGTACTTGACAAAATGCGGCGTTCTGGAGAAGGAGAATTTTTCATTGCTTTAATTCTATTAGAAAGCAAATTAATAAGTTCTTCATAATCTTGCAAAGCAGGATATTTTTTTCTGTCGGAAGCATAAATCTTCTGACTTGTATCACACAAATAATTGTGGTTGCTTTCAATCAAGATGTCCAAAGTTCCATCGTCACCCTCTATATAATCTAAAGATAATTCTTTTGTTTTACTGCGGAATTCTGCTTCGTCCTTGTAAAAATTATATTCTGTTTTCCCAACAAGACGTTTTGCATCAGGCGCAAACAAAATATAACTGGCAACATTTTCCAATGTACGGCACACATTTATTTCCGAAGAAAGATATCCAGTCGTTGTCGGTGTAAACGCCGAATCAAGTTCAGTTAAAAAATATTCCAGATAAGGAATTAGATCTCCATTTTCGTCATATAGAGCAAAATTAATTTTGTCAATTCTTTCTTGCTGTGTTTCAATATTTTTATCTTGTAGTTTCTTTAAGTCACCAATTCCATACCCATCTATTGTAAAAGAATAATTTTTCGTTGGCATCGCCATATATCACATGCACCATCCAATCGCAGATACTATTTGCAGGCCGTAGCAAGCCCGTGGGACGATTTTTATATATTAAATGACATTGGATACGTTTAGCCTTAAATATTTATCCTACCGGCATATTTATTTATTAGTTTGTTATTAATCTCGTAAAATTGAACGTCTTCCTTGATTTGAATTTTGTGCGTTCCAATCCATTCGTAAGCATCATGCAGATATCCAACGCTGTAACTCGTGTATGGTCGCTCAGCCGTTCCCCAAAATCGTGTCTCCATAAATGTCTCCTTTCATGCGCGGGACAAAATAAAGAATTTCCATCATATCTTCACACGAACCACTGGCAATCACGTCTGCAATCGCAAGTTTCGCAATATGCTGAACTTCCGTATTATAGAAAGAATCGTCAAGGAATGGGTTAATCGGATAATCAATTAAATATTCTACATATTCTTCTTCGTGGCAAAGAGATACCAGATTCCGAAGATGTTCGTATGAATCGCGTAGTTCAAAAGTTAAAT
>JAKQEZ010000442.1 GCA_029558435.1 Bacteroidota bacterium | reverse complement strand
GTACCGTCGAACCGGTCTTAGGTACGCTACTCAACCACCACAGTATGAAACGCCTCAATAGCCGAGGGATGCCAGCAGCCAACAAACATGTTTTGATGGCAGCACTATGTTACAATCTAAAGAAATACTTAAAGTTTACGCTGAAAACTACCCAATCCTTTCCAATGTATATGCTATTAGAGGGGGATATATTGTTTTTTGTGAAATCGATTTTTGTAAAGGCAAATAGCTTCGAAATGCGACCATCATTTTAGCACCTCATTTTTGCTAAACGGATAAATTAAGTGTCTCAAATCGAAGATATAGAGCTCTTAAAATTGGTGAAAATTACTTTTTTTTAGAAATAGGGTAGTTGTGCAACGGTTACCGATGTTATGGGCAGGTTGTGTTTATTTTGTGTTTTTTAGTTCGTTGTTTATAAATGCTTCTAACTTTGCTTTGTCAGGCAGTTGCAGTTGGTATTTACTTACGAAAATGTCTAAGTCGCTGTCAGCAATAGCGTATTCTACCAATGTTTTATTTTGGTTGGTAACAAGCAAAATTCCAACAGGCGGATTGTCGTTTTCTTCTTGCACGTTTTTCTTGTAGTGTTGCAAATACGATTTCAGTTGTCCAATATGTTCGTGTTTGGCTATTTCGGTTTTTAGTTCCACTAAAACGTGGCATTTCAAAATACGATGATAGAAGACTAAATCAATGAAATAATATTCATCGCCAATTAAAATTCGTTTTTGTCGTGCTTCAAAACAAAATCCGTTTCCAAGTTCGGTAATGAATTGTTGCAAATGCGAAACAAGAGCTTGTTCAAGTTCTGTTTCTTCAATTAAAAAATGTGTTTGCCCGACATTTAAGAACTCAAAGAAATAATGCGACTTTACTAAATCGGTTACTTGTTGTGGTTGTATTTTGTTTGTAACTTCGTCAAACGAATTTTTGTGATTTCCCGACAAACCTATACGTTCAAAAGTTAGCGTTTCAATTTGTCTTTTGAGTTCTTTTACGCTTGGTTGCGTTTTCAAAATTAGCAATTCGTAAAAACGTCTTTTGGTGCTATCGTCAATTTTTATGAGTTCGGTAAAATGCGTGTAAGAAATAGATTGAAAAATGGTTGAAATGTGCTTTATATCTTCATTTTGTAATTCTTGGGTTGCCGACCAAAGAATTGCTTTGTCTGCATTTTCAGGTAAAAATTCGGCAGGAAGCACATTTTTAAATTCTTGGGTTATCAACCCAAGAATTTGCGGATAAGCATTGTAAAACTGTCGGCAACGTGACAATTCTGGTGCTGTAAGCCCTTTTACACTAATATTCTTGGCAATATTTTCAAGCAATTTAGTTCCATATTCGGCTCTGTTGCTACCGTTTTGCTCAAACTCCACAATGTAAAAGCCTGTAAGCCAATTTCTTAAAGTTAGGTGCGTGTTCACTGCTTTTACAGCACTTTGCTGTAAAAAATCACTTGTTTGCTGTATGCGTAAAACCAACCTCTCAAAATCCATTTTTCACTTATAAAAAGTTAGCAACAAAGGTAACAAAAAAATAGGCTTGGTGTTTTATAGCCGAGCCTGTTTTTATAAGAGTTTAAATTGAAACAGCTTTTAAGTTTCGTAATACATCTGTTGCAACATCTTTATTGTACTCTTTGACTAATCCCGGAAGTCTGAATAAATCAATAAACCACCAAATAAAAAATCCCCACCTGTAAGCCAAAATACAATTTGAAGTCCCCATTTTCTGAGATAGCCATAATGCAATGCAAACACAATTATCAAAAACAAATAAGCAAAGCCTAATGATTTTGCTTTTCGTTTGTATTCTTCTACAAACTCTTCTTGTTTTTGAGCTGATAATCTAGCCAACTCATTTCTTACCATTGAGGGTAAATTATCGGCTATTGAACTTGGTATGTAAAGTTTATTCTCTGATTGTTGTTCCATTTTTATTGTTTATTATCTTGTCCTACTCGTATGGCTTTTCGGTGTCGCCCCGTTTTTAAGAATGGTTTCTAAACTCCATTTTTTTTGAAAAAAAAGGATTGTTGTCAGTCGGAAATGACTGTCAAGATGTGTCAAAATAGGAAGCCGGTGGTTCTCTTGTCTGCCACTTTCCGTTGTGGTGTGTCGTTGTCATGTCCTGAAATAGGTTGACCATTTTTTGTTAGAAAATGATGTAAGGTTTTTTTTTAGTTTTTTCTTGCACAAAAAATGAAGCGATAAATAAAGAGTGGGGGGGAGCCCCTGCTTCATTTTTCGTGGTTCATGATTTTGGCACTATCCGGGTTGCTCCACAGCATTGCCCGTTTTCCATCCTCACAAGAACACATCAAATATAATCAATCAGGCGACTTGTTTTGCATAGCTCCTGTATTTTTGTTGGTTGTAAAGCGAGTGAACAGATTGAGGGGTTTGAAAATCTAAACTCCAGTGCAAACGTTTGTTGTT
>JAKQEZ010000424.1 GCA_029558435.1 Bacteroidota bacterium | reverse complement strand
CTACAAGACTTACATCATTTGGCCATGAATCACGTGGGAAAAGAACTCGAAAAACAAGGATTTGAGTTTATTGCCATTAACAGTCAGTTGAAAAAACATCCGCAATTTGTTTGTGTGGATAAACCTACGAATACCTTACATTTTGTTATGGTTCAAGCCGTATTGTATCCTGAAAATCCTGCCGAATATGATGTCGTTTTCATGGAAACATTTATCAACCATGCTAAAACGAAAAATGCAAAAGTATTATTTGCTGGTGTTGGTTTTGCCAATGCTATAGATTTCGAAAAGCCCATTTTACCTAACCAAGATTACATTATTCATTATGAAGGGATTCAAACGTTATTATAGTTTCATTTTTGCACTTTTATTTTTAAGTTGCCAAAACGAATCAAAACCTAAATTTTTCATCATTCAAGGCGAAGCACAAGGAAGTACGTATGCAATTAAATACATTGCAACCGAAGAAGTAACCTCAAAAACAGCAATCGATTCATTATTAACCGCTTTTGATTTGTCACTTTCGACTTACCGACCAGATTCTAAAATTTCCAAAATTAACGCTGGCGATTCAACTGTGGTTGTAGATGATTTTTTTATAAAGACTTTTGAAGTTTCTAATCAAATCTTCCAAGAAACTAACGGACTTTTCGATCCAACAATCGGTGTTTTGGTAAATGCTTATGGTTTTGGTCCAAATAAAAAGACGGTAACATTGAGTCCGAGTCAAATTGATAATACGTTACAATACGTTGGTTTTAATAAAGTGAAATTAAATACCGATAACAACACCATTTCAAAAAAATACAAACAAACTTATTTCGATTTCAATGCCATTGCTCAAGGCTATTCGGTTGATGTTGTGGTAGGGTTTTTAAAGTCCAAAGGAATCGAAAATGCAATAGTTGAAATTGGTGGTGAATTATTTGCTTTAGGGAAAAATACGATTGAAAATAAAAATTGGGTTGTTGGCATTGATGATCCTTTGCAAACTCCTGAAGAAAGAAAATTGATTGCAAAAGTAAACCTAGAAAACCTTGGAATGGCCACTTCAGGAAATTACAGAAAAGTTATGATTGATGAAAAAACGGGTGAAAAATTCGTTCATATTATCAATCCAAAAACAGGTTTGTCTCAAAAAGGAAATATATTAAGTGCGACCGTTTTGGCAAAAAATGGAGCTTTAGCTGATGGTTATGCTACGGCTTTGATGGTAATGACATTGGAAGAATCAAAACTATTTTTACAAAATCATCCTGAATTGTACGTAATGTTGTTGTACACAGATAAAGAAAATCAAATGCGACAATATTTGACGGATAATTTTAAGAAATTAATTATTGAATAATTTTAGGGCTTTCTTTTGAGATCCTTTTTTATTTATAACAAACCGGAATAATTTCTCCTTTAGCCAAACAATATTTTTCAACCAATTCGGGAGCAATTTTAGTTGTATAATCTTCTTCAATTACGGTAAAACCAATGCTTCTTAATTTATCGAAATAATCTCTGCCATAAACACGAACGTGGTCGTATTGCCCGAAGATTTTAGCTCGTTCTTTTGGATCTGTAATTGAATCATCTGCAAAAGTCGTAGCTCTAGACAAATCTTGAGGAATTTGGAAAATCCCCATGCCACCAGGTTTTAAAACACGATATAATTCTTGCATGGCTTTGGTATCATCAGGAATATGTTCCAAAACGTGATTACATAAAACGATATCATACGAGTTGTCATCGAAAGGTAAATTACAAATATCCGCTTTTACATCCGCTAATGGTGAAAATAAGTCAGTAGTGGTATACTCTAAATTGGATTGTTTTTTAAAACGTTTGTAAAATTCTTGTTCGGGAGCAAAGTGCAATACTTTTTTTGGAGCCGTAAAAAAATCGGTTTCGTTTTGTAAATACAACCAAAGCAAACGGTGTCTTTCTAACGACAAAGTACTTGGTGATAACACATTGTTTCTTTGGTTGCCATAACCATAAGGCAAAAACATTCGAAAGCTTTTTCCATCAATTGGATCCGTAAAACGATTTCCTTTTAACAAAAAAGCTAATATTGGTCGCACCACAATACTTAACCGAATCAATATCGGTCGAGGAATAGTATTTAAAACAAACTTAAATATTTTTTTCATTTTTTTTGAACACAGATTTCACAGATTTCCACAAATTATTCAAAGGATTATTCTGTTGTATTTTAAGCTATCTCCACCAAAATTAACTAGTAATCCAATCTTGTTTTTTGAAGCAGCTAGATAGTTTAAAACTTGTTTTGTTTCATTACTTGTTAAAGTTTGGAGCGCTTTTATTTCTAAAATTATTTCTCCATATAATGTGAAATCGGAGAAGTAATAACGAGGCAAAATGATATCTTTATATTTGATGTTATATTGTTTCTCTCTTTCATATGGAATGTTGTTTAATTTAAACTCATATTCCAAAGCATCTCCGTAAATAATTTCACTATGTCCTTTACCTAAAATTCTATGAACTTCCATACAAAGACCAATTATTTTGTAAGTTTCATCCTTTAAGTAATATTCGTCAAGCATATTAAAAAGATTTAATTTGTGAAAATCTGTGAAATCTGTGTTTACTACAAAACCAAAGGTTTCTGTCTCAAGCCATCTTCTTCATTACTCACAATTCCTAAAGCTTCATAAATGTAAGCAAATGTTGAAAGCAATTCTGGTTTTCCGTCAACGATTGCTACATCGTGTTCAAAGTGAGCACTTGGTTTTCCGTCGGCAGTTGTGATAGTCCAACCGTCTTTATGTTGCTTGATGTTTTTGGTTCCTTGATTAATCATGGGTTCAATGGCAATTACCATTCCGTTGACTAATTTCTTGCCACGACCGCGTT
>JAKQEZ010000416.1 GCA_029558435.1 Bacteroidota bacterium | reverse complement strand
TTTCAGCGTGTGGAGTTGCTGCTTCGCTTTTGCTTTTTAGTTCCTCAACGTGGTTTAAGATAGTAGCCGGGTTGTTGAGGTCATCAAATACAGGGTTTAATTTTATTGGCTTAAAATCCGTATCTTTACCCTGTCTTTTATGCAAAGGGTTGTTGTTATTGGTGCTTTCCATTACTTCAACCCTTTTCTATTGTTAGACAAATACGCTTCTGCTTCCTGCTCTATCGCAGCGTTTGACTTTTTACGCCCGGCTTTAAGATATTCCAATAATTCAGTACTGGAAAAGTACAGGCGTTTGCTTCGCTTCATTACAGGCAATTCGCCTTTTGAAACCTTTGAGTATATGGTCTGTACTGTAAGGTTCAAAAATTCGGCTGCTTCCTGAATGGTTAAAAGCTGTTCCGGTTGGTTGGTGGTGGGTTGTTCCTGTTTTTCAATTAACAGGCGTTTCAATTCGCTAACTTCTTTTGTTAGCATTGTTACCGCTTCGGGTAACTTGTCAAATGTTAAATTTTCCATTGCTAAAAGAATTTTGTTTGTAATTCTTTGCAATGATATAGGGGGCTTTTAGGGGCAACAATAAGGGGGTACGCCCTATTTTAATAGTTCATAGTCTTTTATTACATTTTCTTTGTGTTTGTAAGCTGTATAACGGTCTTTATTTTCGGTGGTATTCTTTAATAATGAACTTATATTGCCTCTTACTGCTCGTCCATCCTTGTCGCTATCAAACCATTTTGAAATCTCTCTATTTAATTTATACTTGCTATCAAAATGCTTTTTTTCTAAATATGGGATAAACTGTAAGTAATCAAACATTGCAATTGCATAAGGCAAACCACTTTCAGCTATTTTTTCAATTATTGAAACCTTGCTTTGTTCTGAAAGTGTTTTTACTTTTTCAAGTTCAAAAAAACCGTATTGGCTCAATTGTTCCTTTAATAAATCTGCTTTTGTTTTTATCTGTTGAGGTGGTAACGTTTTTACAATTGGTGTAACCTCATCAATAAATCGTTTTTGTCTGTTAAACCATTTTTTGAGTATGTCCCTGTATCGTTGTTCCTCATTTTGTTTTTGGCTTAAATATCCTTTTTCGTTATCAATTCTCATTTCATTCAAAACCAATTCCAGTTTGATTTTTTGGGGTTCAGTCAATAGCCCTTTTTCGTATAGTGTGGTTGTATTTATTTGCGTTAAAAGGTTGTTTGTAAGGTTCAGCAAAACATCAATTAAACTGCTTTTAGTATGTATTTTTACTTTTGCAATACCTGAATATCTATTTACTTCGGGTTTACCCACTAATATAGGTAA
>JAKQEZ010000388.1 GCA_029558435.1 Bacteroidota bacterium | reverse complement strand
GGCGTTTTGAGTTTGATTAAAATGCTTCAAAAACACAACGGAGCAATTTTAGCGGATGCTGTTGGTTTGGGTAAAACGTGGACTGCCTTGGCTGTGATGAAATTCTATCAGTTGCAAGGGCGTGAAGTGATTTTAATTTGTCCGAAGAAATTGCAATACAATTGGAGAATCTATCAGAAGAACCAAAACTCAAAATTTGAGAAAGACCAATTTGAATATTTCCTGAGGTTTCATACTGACTTGACAGATGACCTAATGGATAAATACCACGACAGGGCAGACAAAATGTTCATCAATGAAAAGCCCAAACTGTTTGTAATTGATGAAAGCCACAACTTGCGTAACGACAAATCAAAACGCTATAAATTTTTAGTTGACCAAATACTTTCACAAAATGAAGATGTTAAAGTGCTGATGCTTTCAGCAACGCCAATCAATAATTCGTTGATGGATATTCGGAATCAATTCAAACTAATTGTTGGCGGTAATGCAAAAGGTTTTGAGGAATCACTGGATATTAAAAACATTGATTACACTTTCAGGGCAGCCCAAAAGGCATTCAACGAATGGACACAAGAACCAGACCCTAAAATTGGTGAATTCATTAAAAAATTACCACCTAACTTTTTCAAACTGACAGATTCTTTGACTGTTGCTCGAACCCGAAAAATGATTGAAGGACATCAGGACGGTTTGGAGTTTCCAAAGAAATCGAAGCCCGAAAATATTTTCGTTACACCAAATCAGATTGGAAACTTTGAAAGCTTTGAAGAACTCTTTGACCATTTTCCACCAATGCTCTCGGGCTATCAGCCATCCTTCTACATTGATGAATTTGAAGATGCGGACATATTACACGATGAAAAGCAGCGTGACCATTTCTTGGTGAAAATGATGTATATCTTGTTGGTGAAACGGCTTGAATCTTCTTGGTTCTCATTTCAATCAACGGTTGAGAAGATTTTAGCTCATCATCAAAATGCTCTCGACAGAATTAAGCAATATCAGGAAACTAAAAAGGAAACAGGTTGGAACGAAGCCCAACCGTCTCTATTTGATGATGATGATATTTTGGCTCAAATAGAAGATTTCACTTTAGGAAAAAAACGTAAAACACGATTAGTTGACATTGACCGTTCGGGCAATATTGAGAACTACAAAAAAGATTTAAAAGCAGACATTGAAGCATTGCAATTATTGCAATCGAACTTAATTCAGTTTGAAAGGAAAATTGCAAAAGAGATTAAGAAGCCAAGAAATCACAACAGCGAAGACGATAAACTTGAAGCCTTAATAAACCATATTGTAAAGAAAAGACAAACAGGAGAAAACGGAGGCAACACCAAAGTTTTGATTTTTACCGTTTATAAAGACACTGCTTTTTATCTTTTTGAACAATTAACCGCAAGAGGTTTTGACAAAGTTGCTGCTGTAAGTGGCGACACTTCCACTGTTTGGAATGAAGAAGGAGAAACTAAAAAGTATGAACCTATTTTAGAACGTTTTGCTCCTTTCACCAAATTATTCAGAGAAAAGGAATGGCAATTTGAACCGACAAGCAAAGAAATTTCTTTGAACCAGCAGTTTGACGATTGGCAACATTGGATTGCGGAGAACGACAAACGGACTTATGAAAAACTACAAAACCCTATTGACATTCTGATTGCAACGGATGCTTTGAGTGAAGGACAAAACTTACAGGATTGTGATTTGGTAATCAATTACGACATACACTGGAATCCTGTTCGTGTTATCCAGCGTATGGGTCGTATTGACCGTTTGGGTTCGCCAAACACAAAAATATTTGGCATTAATTTCTGGCCTTCAAACAACATCAATTCTTATTTGAATTTACAGGGTAGAATTGAACAAAGAATGGCTGCAATGAAACTGGCAGGTTCTGAAGTTCATTTAGATTTCTCCGACACATTTAAGGAAATGGCAGAAGATGAAAATCTGGAGCAAAAGCAAAAGGCAAGAATGTTGGAGCAAATGCAATCTTCTTGGGATGAAATTGAAACTGAAAAATCATTGGGCTTTGACGATTTCTCTTTGGAAACTTTCCGTCAAGAGTTGTTGGAGGAGTTAAGAAAGAACGAACAGTTTTATAAATCACTTCCAAACGGAATTTACACGGGTTTTAAAGCCAATCAGGAAGTTTGCCCGCAAGAAGGTTTAATTGCCTTGTTGGGTTATCCAAGCAAACCTACCAAAGCCAATAATTTTGAATACAAAGGTTACGAACTCATTTACATCGACCATTCGGGCAAATCAGTTTTCTTAAACCAAAAAGAAGTATTGGACGCATTGGCAAAACACAAAGATGAAGTTCGTTTTGTGCCAAAAGCTATTGACCAAGGCGAACCAAAATCTATTGAGCATCTTTCGGCTGCATTGAGCACTTGGCTAAAAAGTCAGGCAACCGAAGAAGAAGTGCAGGAAGATGGCACAGTAAAACAAAAAATGGGAAAAGCTTCACTTGATATGTTGAATAAACTTAAATCAGGAAGCAAAACCACCATTCAGAAACTTAAAGACGAAGGTTCTGCTTCGCAGAAATTCAACAAAGAAAATTTTGATTTAATCACTTGGTTTATCATAAGTAGCAAATGAATTCAATTATAAAATTCCATACCGATTCATTCATAAATGCTTTAAAAGCATTTTTTGAAGAACTAAAAGTGCCAGTTGATTATTTGGCTGACGCACCTGCATCTGCTGTTGATGTATTGGGCGAACGATTCAAAACAACTAATGAAGCACATAAACTCATTGAAGATGTGTTTGCTTTGGGTATGGTTAACGATGCCATTTTTGAGGGAACAGAAACTTTCAAAAATTTAGCACAAGTAAAAAAACTGAAAGCCGATTATGATGGCTTGTTACTTTTTGGTGTCAAGTTGAAAAATAGAAAGGACGGATTGCCTATTACAAGAAGCCACTTGGCAGAGATTACAAGAGCATTTAACCGCACTTTCCCTTATACACCTGTAACCATCATTTTTAAATACGGCAACCTGATTTCGTTCGCCAACAGCGAACGCATTAAATACAAACAGGATTGGCGGGAAGGTGAAAAAGTAGGCAAGGTTTCGTTACTCAAAGACATTGACACACAACAAACGCACAGAGGTCATTTAGCCATTCTCAAACAATTGGTTATTCCAACCACAGGCGGCAAAGCAGTTAAAAGTTTTACGCAGTTGTATTATTACTGGCAATCGGTATTCTCCATTTCGGTTCTTAATAAGAACTTTTATGAAGACATTATTGCGTGGTTCAACAAAGCAGTTAAAGACATCAAGATACCCGACCAAAACGCAGGTTCTGAAAAGCATAAAGATTTTACCGTTCGGCTGATTGCCCGTTTGATTTTCATTTGGTTTTTGAAAGAACTCAAAGTGGTAAAAGATGATTTGCTGCTTCCTGAATTTGAGAACGGAGAAGATAACGACTTGATAAAACCAAAAAGCAAAGGCACGGCTTACTATAAATTCATTTTGCAAAATCTCTTTTTCAATGCACTGAACAGTGAAAAGAAAGACCGTGATAAAAAAGTGTTTGATGTATACGCTGCAAACTTTACCGATGAAAAAGCTATCAAGGATGCTATTTTCTTTTCGCCTTATCTCAATGGTGGTTTGTTCGATATTCACCCGAACGATTGGTGCGAATTAGGAAAAGTAAACAACGCCTTTGCAGTTCCCGACCCTCTGTTTTTAGATAAGGAAAAAGGACTGAACAGCATTCTTGCCCGATACAAATTCACGATTGCAGAGAATACACCGCTCGAAGAAGAAATTGCCGTTGACCCTGAAATGTTGGGTAGAATATTTGAAAACCTGTTAGCAGAGCAAAGTGATGATACCAAAGAAGCAGCTCGTAAAAATGCAGGTGCTTTTTATACACCTCGTCCTGTTGTTTCTTATATGTGCCGCAGCACTTTATTGAAACATCTCGATACAGAAATAAAACCCGAAAACAGCAAAGCCATCATTCATAAACTTTTGGAAACAACCGTGCTTGACCCAGCTTGTGGTTCGGGTGCTTTCCCAATGGGTATGTTGGAAGAAATGATGCAGGTGCTTACCACCGTTGACCCCGAAGGTAAAGTGTGGGTGGCAGAAATGATGAAATCAAAAGACGAGCAATTCAGGGAACATATTTCTGAAATGTTTGCTGATGGACAAATTCGCTATGTGAAAAAATTGGGCTTGCTCCGCAGTTGTTTGTTTGGTGTGGACTTGTTAGAATATGCCATTGAAATAACCAAACTCCGTTGCTGGCTTTCGTTAATTGTAGAGCAAAGAGTAGATTTCAGCAAGGAAAATTACAACCTGAAACCTTTGCCCAACCTTGAGTTTAAGTTTTATAAGAAAAACTCATTGTTCCGTTTTTACAAAGACAGCAACCTGAATGAACTAATTGACCAAATTGACAATGATAAGCTATTGAAAGAGTTGGTGAATCTCGAAAACCAATACTTTATTGCCAAAAGCGACCGACACGGAACCAAAGAAGAAATAAAGGAAAAGATTGTAAAACTTTTGGAGCGAGTAGTTGACAGCCAAAGCGACAGCATTACCAAACAACTAAATTCAGTTCGTTCGGGCATCAATCATTTAGTTTCAAACCGAGCAGCCGAAAAAGAGATTGCCAAACTACGCAAAAAGGAAAAGGCATTAGCTGAAGAATTGGGCAACTTAGCCATATTCAAAAACACCATCAAAGATTATTTTATTGAACGAGTGGTATTCCCTGGCATCTTCAACAAAGAAAGCAAAAACCCGGGCTTTGATATAGTAATTGGCAATCCGCCTTATGTAAATACCAAGCTCATCAGCAGTATGGGTATCAGCAAAAAACTGGAAGAAGAATACGGCTATTGCGATGACCTATACAACCATTTTACTTTTAGAGGTTTGGAATTACTGAAATCGGGTGGTTTTTTGAGTTACATTACTTCTGATACTTTCCTGACTTTGCAAACCAAAAAGAATATGCGGATGCATTTCTTGGGCATTGCTGGAAGCAATACAGCCGAAGGTCAAACCGATTTGTTTGGCGAACAGTTGCAACAACATATTCCAGTTGTTAACCCTGATTTATTTGGCAATAAAAAAACAGTGCAAACCAGTTTAATTCCTGTAAAAGCCGAAAAATCAAATCATCAGTTTTTACCCGAATCTCGAGTAACTGAAATTATCAATACGCCTAAAGCATTTGCAGCGTTGGTGGACACAGCCATTTTTACAGTAAAGAAAGAGAGAGCCATTGATAAACCTGAAATGGTTTACATAGACATCAGGAAACCAAATGCAGATTCTTTCAATATTTCGGAAGAAGAATGGAAACAGATAAGGACTTCAAAAGAAAATCTTTCGGGTTGGGAACGAATTTTGGATAGAACTTTTAGTGCATTAGGACACGATACACCCAATTGGAAAAACTCTCATACTTGCGATGGCGACAAAGTATTTAAAGACGACAATTCAACTTTGTTGAAATTTAAAGTTTCCTTTGAACCATATCGAAAAGCCATTAATTACGCTATATTCTCGCCAACGGAATACAACTGCCAAATTTTAGAAAAGATAGTAAAACCTGCTCGTCCTGTTTTTGATACTTGGTGGAATAAAATTGAAACATCAAGATTAATTGAAAACAATCGAAGTGAAATTGAAAAATTCAATTCCAAACTAAGTGTGAATCACTGGGCTATTATTGGACTAACAACAGATGGAGGAGTTGGCTTACAAACTGGTGACAATGGACGATTTGTTGGCTATCGTTCTACTTCTCGGTTTGCTGACAGATGCAAAGAAACAAGAGTGCAAAAGTTATGGAAAGCAATACACGATGAACCAAAAATCAAAAGAAAATTTGACTTGCTATCTGATTGCGAAAGCATTGATGATGTTAAAGAAGTTTTAGACGATTTGAAGGAAACTGAAATTTGGGAATTGTTTGATGGAATCAAAGAGAAATTCGGTTTAAGAGTTTTTGGCAAAGGTTATATGTATCGTATAATACCTGACAACTTGATTTTTGATGGCGATGAAATTTCAGAGAAACAGAAGCAACAAGGTATAAAAGGAAAAAGAACTTATGTTCCCTATGATAAAGGCGATAAGGAAGGAAATCGCTGGTATTTAGAAACCCCTTACCTGATTGATTGGAGTGAAGATTCAGTTGCATTTCTTAGCACGGATGAAAGAGCAAGGTGGCAAGGATATAATTTCTTCTTCCGAAATGGTTTTTGTTGGACAAATGTTTTAAATCCAAATTCAACCTATTTTAAATGCCGTTTAAAAGACACTACAGTAAACGATGTTGGTTCAATGTCTTTATATGATGAATCAGGTTTGGGCGACAAATATTTTGTTCTTTCATTAAACTCGTATATGCACTTCAAAGTATTGAGAGAATTTTTCAATAATACTGTGAACATTCAAATGAATGACATTAGAAAACTCCCCATCAAAATTCCATCAGAAAAAGAACTTAAAGCATTCAACAAAAAGTTTGATGAGTGTTTGGCTATTAAGAAAGAATACTTTACAGGAGAAATAGACCGAGCAGAAATGAACACCCAACTCCGCCCCATAGAAGCCGAAATAGACGAAATGGTGAATAAACTTTACGGCATAGAAGCCAAAGAAGAAATTGTATTGGATGAATTGGAGGAGGAAGTTTTAATTACAGACGAAACTGAAGAAGATGAAGATTAGCCCACGCATTTTGCAAGCACATTGCCAAAGCCACACAAGCCCAAGCACAGACCA
>JAKQEZ010000377.1 GCA_029558435.1 Bacteroidota bacterium | reverse complement strand
TAACAATGGTGAAAAATGGCAAGTGGATGCCAATATGATAACTCATATTCGTAATATGGAAAATGATGTTGTTTCCTTTGCTAAAGTCGAGCAAAAAGATTACAAATCATTATCTGAAAAACTACAATCAAACATTGATTTGCTTACTTCAAACTGCACAATGAAAGGCAAAGCCCACGATGAATTGCACAAGTGGCTGTTGCCATGCATTGATTTGGTAAAAGAACTTTCAGAAGCTAAAGATGAAACCGAAGCATCAAAGCATTTTAAAAATATTCAAATTTCATTCACAACATTTAATCAATATTTCCAATGAACATAAAAGAATTACATACACAAGAAAAATCAGTTTCAGCAACTTCTCTTTTCAAAAGTGAACTTGGCAATGCAACGGCCATTAAAATACAAAAAGACGGAGAGTTAAAAGAACACATTACCAAAACACCAGCACTTTTGATTTGTGTGGAAGGAGAAGTGATTTTTGAAAATGAAAAGAGGATAAAAGAAAAACTATTATCGGGTGACTTTATAAATATTGAACCAATGGTAAAGCATTGGGTTAAAGGAATAATTGAAAGTCAATTAATACTCATCAAGTAAAAAAATTTGATCAATGAAGTTAGTAAACATTCACAAACAAGTTTTAGTCCTATTGCTTTTTATAATAGGATTTCAATCTGCACAAGCACAAGTCTGGACAATGCAGCAGTGTATTGACACCGCACAGCTTCAAAATAGAAATCTGCAAATGGGTAGAAATAATATTGCTATTGGAGAACAAAAGGCGAAAGAAGCAAAAGCCAATTTATTTCCGAAAGTAACAGCTAATGCTGATTATAGATACTATTTTAATTTGCCATATCAACTTTTACCTGTAAATGCATTTAATCCAGCAATGCCTGAGGGTGAATATAGGGCAATACAGTTTGGCGTTCCGCATAACATTAACGCCAACTTACAATTATCAATGCCCTTGTATAACCCACAAATTTATGGAGCCATTCAAACCACTAAAATTGCTTCGGATTTAACTGACTTGCAGTATCAAAAAACGGAGGAGCAAATCTATTTTGAAATTTCCAATTTGTATTACAATGCCCAAATCTTGCATCATCAATTGGCATTTATTGATAGTAATCTTATTAATGCAGAAAGATTGCTAAAAAATATGCAATTGCTCAATGAACAATTGCTTGCAAAAGGAACAGATGTAAGCAAGGTAAAATTGCAAGTATCACAATTAACCACCCAAAAGGAAACCATCAAAAGCAAATACGAGCAAGTTTTAAATGCAATGAAATTCGCAATGGGTATTTCCATTGAAAAAAATCTACAAATTGAAGCAAACATTCAATATCAAAATACGAATGAATACACATCTTCATCGACTTTAGATATTCGAATAATAAAAACTCAAAACCGCTTATTGTCGAGTGAATTAAGCACACTTAACAAATCAAGGTTCTTGCCTTCGCTAAATCTTATTGGCACTTATGGAACAACAGGTTTTGGATTTAACGGACTGCCAAACTCCTTTTTAGATTTTTATCCTATTGGCTTTGCAGGTATTCAATTGTCCTATTCAATATTTAACGGAACAGTTATACTGCGAAAAATAAATCAGAAAACGCTTGAACTCAGAAACAATGAACTTCAATTTGGATTGCTTACCGAACAAAACAATATGCAAGTTGAAAATGCCAAACTACAAAGAGAAGTCGCTAAAAAAACGGTAGAAACCACAACCGAACAAATACAATTGGCTCAAACAATCTATGAGCAAACCATTCTTCAACAGAAACAAGGAACGGCAAGTTTAACAGATGTTTTGCTTGCAGACAATGCTTTGCGTGAAGCACAACAAACCTACCTATCTGCTGTAATTGATTACCTAAAAGCAGATTTAGAACTAAAAAAACTCACAGGAAATATTTCAACAACCAAATAATTAACACAATGAATACAAAATCATCAATCCTAAAAAAAGTGCTATACGTCATCATACCGTTGGCAATAATTGCCATTGTGGTAATTAAGTTGAAAACAAACAAGGAAATTACGCAGAGTAAAGTCTATCAATACGATAAAGAACAAGCTATAAATGTTCAAGTAGATACATTGCAACTTGAAAATGTGAATGCAGAATTTTCTTATTCAGG
>JAKQEZ010000359.1 GCA_029558435.1 Bacteroidota bacterium | reverse complement strand
TGGTATTTAAAAACTCCATCGGTCGATCGCTGTATTTTATTTCTTCGTACTCATAAAAAACAGAACTTCCCATAAACAAACGCATGGCGCGTTGCGCAAAACCACCATCTTTTGCCTTTGCATCCAGTAATTTGGCACGTATGCCCGAGCCTACAATTGCCCTTACTTTTTGCAACAACAATTGGTTGTATTGAATTTGAGTATAGGATTCCCATTTCCAAGCACTTTCTTTAATTCGATAGGCATAGCGCAAATGCATTAATCCATAATTGGCATAGGTTTTTCCGACTGAACCTGTATATTGCAAATCATTGATTAACAATAACAAATGTTTGTTTTTATCGGGTTTCATATTGATTTTCCAAGTAGAATCTGTTAGGGCTTCTTTGAAATATTTGAGGTCTTTTTTACCACTAAATTTGTATTGAATAACTGGCTTGAATTGTAAAGAATATAAAGGATCTTTTTGTTTTTGAGCTGAAAATGAAAAATTCAACGCACCACTAAAGCCATAAGTTCCATCGCTTACACGCCTATTTTCAATGTTTACCACTTGCGAATGAGTTGTGAAAACCGAAAAAAACAAAACAAATGAAAGTAGAAATCGCATTGGTTAAATTTCTACAAAGATACGAGTTTTACTTTGCAAAGTTGCAAATAAGCTCTATCACTTTTGCAGGTTGTTCTAAGTGGGGATGATGACCACACTGAGGTATTAACACTTTCTGAACTATTGCCAATGGCGTGTGTTGATCAATTAAATCTAATTGCTTTTCGGTTCCATATTGGTCGTTAATTCCTTGAATTGCAAGGATTGGGCAATCAATGGTTTCTATGTCTTTGCAAATGTTCCAATCTCTAAATTCACGTAAATTCCAAGTATGTGCCCAAGCATAAAACAATTGCTCGGTTTTATCGCCGTGGTATTTTTTTAATCCGTCTAATTTTCCTTGTTGGTAAGCTTGAACAGCTGGTGCAATTCCTGCAAGTGTTACATCTTCAACAATTACATGGGCAGCCATACTAACAAGTGCTTGTACCCGTTGAGGATATTTTGCAGCATACAACAAAGCAATGGAAGCACCGTCCGAATGACCTACTAAAATGACTTTTTTCTCTTGAGGTAAAAGTACATCTAATAACCTTGGCAACTCTTCCCACGCATAGTGATGTAAATAAGCGTTGGTTCGTTCACTTGTTAAAGGCGAAGAATTTCCATAACCCTGACGTTCGTAAACGATTCCGTTAAATTTCAACGCATTGCACAGCTGTTGCGGAAACGATTTCCACTGACCAATAGAACCCAAAGCCTCATGTAAAAACAATAAAACGGTATGTTCGTCCACCACTTCTTTGGCAAAAACAGGGGCAACAGCAAGCGAAATTCCGTTTAATTCAATGTGTTTCACGCTATTGTTGAAAGGGTCTTAATTTTCCTAATGCTGTTCTCCATTCTTCCGAAACTGGGATGGATTGATTGGTTGTTGCATCAAAGCACACTAAAACCGATTTTCCGGTAGTTACAATTTCGCCATTTACAGTAACTTCATAAGCCAATGTAAAACTTTTGGTACCAATTGATTCTATTAAAATTTCAATTTGTGGAACGTGGTTTAGCAATACAGGCTTGAAGTAATTAATTTCATTGCGTGCCACCAAAACGCCAAATTTTCGCCAATCCCAATCTAAGCCTAAAAGTTCGTTGAAATAGTGAACTCTTGCATATTCAAAATAAGATAAATAAACAGTATTATTGACATGCCCCATGGTGTCCAAATCTGCAAATCGGACCTGTATTTTTGCTGGTTGTAACATTTTATTTTTTGTCTAATTGTTCGTAAATGGAGTTGTTGCTTTTGTATTCTGGAACAATTTCCTTCATTTTGGCAACAATTTTTATGTTTTCTTGCCCTTCAAAAAGTTCAATCAACTCATCAATCAATTGCAATTCGCGCTCTGTTGTTGTTTGCACTTTTGCTTTCATGATTTTTGGATGATGAGTAGGCAATGTTTTTTCGCTATCGTTGAGTAATTCTTCGTATAATTTTTCACCCGGACGCAAACCCGTAACTTTTATTTCAATGTCTTTTCCTTCTTCTAAGCCGCTGAGTTTAATCATTTTTTTAGCCAAGTCGATGATTTTGACCGATTTTCCCATGTCAAACACAAAAATATCGCCACCATTTCCAATTGTACTGGCTTCCAACACCAATTGACAAGCTTCTGGAATGGTCATGAAAAAGCGAGTAATGCGTTCATCGGTTACGGTTATTGGTCCGCCCTGCTCTATTTGCTTTTTGAATAACGGAATTACAGAACCGTTAGAGCCTAACACATTTCCAAAACGTGTGGTTATAAATTTAGTTATTCCTAGCGAGTTTTTGTTTTGTGCATAAATTTCGGCTATTCGTTTGGATGCTCCCATGACATTGGTTGGGTTGACAGCTTTGTCGGTAGAAATCATTACAAATTTTTCTGCTTGGTATTCTACTGCCAAATCTACCAAGTTTTTGGTCCCTTTTACATTGGTTAAAATTGCTTCAGATGGATTGTCTTCCATCAATGGAACGTGTTTATAGGCTGCTGCATGAAGAATGTAACTCGGACGAAAAACCTCAAACAAACGTTTCATTCTGTCGTAATGACGCACATCTCCCACTACCACTTCGATAGGTAAATTACTGTTTGAGCTTTTTAAATCGTTAACAAAATCATACATCGCCGATTCTGCATTGTCGAGCAAAATAACTTTTTCGGGTTGGTATTTCAAGATTTGTTGCACCATTCCACTACCGATAGAACCCGCAGCTCCAGTCACCAAAACAACTTTTCCTGTAAGTTCTTGCTTAATCTTTTGTTCGTCTAGTTGAATACTCGAACGGCCTAATAAATCCTCAATCTTAATGGCTTTAATTTGCTTCGTTGAGAACTCGCCGTTTATCCAACTTTTGGGTGATGGAACTTTTTGTAATTCAATGTTTTTACTAAAGCATAAATCTACAATTTGTTGGCGGTTTTCGGCTATTGGTTGCTGAATGGCTAAAATAACGATGTCAATTTTTTCATCCTCAATTAATCGTTCCAGTTTAGAAGTATGATAAATTTTCACACCTTCCAAAATGTTGCCACTCAGTTTTTTATTATCGTCAATAAAACCAATTATTTCATAGTTGGACAAAGGGTCTTTTTCTATGGTTCGTTTAGTTACCAGCCCAGAGATACCTGCACCATAAATCAACACTTTTTTCTCTTCGCTTTTAACTCTAATTGATTCAATATAAATCAATTTGATGGTAAAACGAAAAGCTGCCATAAAAATAAACGACAATAAAAACTCTAAGATTAAAACCGTTGTTGGAAACAGGAAATAACCATCAAAAAAATGATAGCGCACCAAGCCAAAAATCCAAAATAAAACAGATGCAATCAGACTGTTAAACAACAACGCTTTTACATCATTCAACGAAGTATGACGTAAAACGCGCTTATGAATTTTTAGAACTAGGTAAACTCCAAGCTTGATGAGAAAATAAAATGCAATTGATTTGGAAAGAATATTCCATTCTTGCAAAATTATTTCCTTATCAGCGTGTAAATCAAAGCGAATTAAGTATGCAAATCCCAAAGAAAAGGTAGCAATTACCAAATCTATGATAACGATAGGCCAACGCGGGAAGTTTTTCTCAGGAAATTGCA
>JAKQEZ010000348.1 GCA_029558435.1 Bacteroidota bacterium | reverse complement strand
CTTCCGAACAATTTTGCATTTTCAAAACTTTATCTTCCAATGTAGAGCCTTTCGTTTTGTTTGCCATTGCAACTAATCGGTCTAAATACTTTTCTTCAAACTGCAATAGGGTGAGTGACTTTTTGCCGGTTTTTCTATTTAGACCAGCATCTTTCCAATAAATGTGCTCAAAGTATTCTTCTGTAGTTGGTGTGTTCGAAATTCGTTGTTTACCTTCTTCATTGATAAGATTTTCCAATCGGGTGCAGTAGATTTCGATTAAGCGAAATGTTACCGACTGAAAACCACTTGCAGGAGTTAAGCTATTTCTAAAGGTATTGTAGTCGTCATAATTCATTCCGTATTTCATTACGTCAAACGAACCAATTAGCATATTTGTATAGCGGTTCAAGCGGTCTAATTTATCCAACCAAACAGTTTCATTAAACGGTTCATAAACCAATTGCTTTATTTCGTGCACCATCATTTTGAGGAACAATTCTGTTACTTGATGATACATTATAAAAATTTCTTCGTCTTTAAAATTCGTTCTCGGTTTTTGTAAGGAAAGTAATGTGTCAACCTCAACATAATCCCAATAGTTAATTGGTTTTGCGTGAAGTAATCCTTTTAAATAAGTTTCCGGATTTTCGCCCAATTGCTGATATTTTGTTTCAATATCATTGATGATTTTTTCGCTGCTCATATTGTTGTGTTTTTAAAAAGTGTGATTCCAAATAGGCTTAAGCCAACAACTTTTACTAATTCCATTCCTACATAATAAAAATGAAGGTTTGAAGGCGGTACAAATTGACCTTGAATATGTAATTCTGCCCGAGTATCTAAAGCAGGCAGGAGCCAAAATGTTTGTATTAGCAAAAGAGCAATAGGAACAGCAAAGGCTAAGTTTTGCCATTTCAATATATCAGATGTTTGCCAAAAAACATTGATAAGTACAACTATGGCAAACACCAACTCAACTTTGTTAAGAGCATTAAAAACCAGTCTACCAATGCCTAAACCTAAAGGCACTGTTATTCCGGGAGCACGAAACTTAAGCCAGGCTTCCATAAAGCTGATGGCACATACAAAGCCAATCCAAAGAAAAGTGCAAATAAGGGCTATGGGCATTTTTACTACGGTCATAGCAATGGAATTGAAGGATTATTTTTGTAGTACTCGATTTTTGAATGAAACATTTCTGCCATTCGTTGTCCTTGCCATTTCATTCGTTCTGCTTTTGCACCTTCAAAATTTTCATCCACCGTTTCGTAAAAAAGATTTAACCATTGGTTGAAATGCTCAATGCCAACAGGAAGTTTGGCGTGTGGCAAAAATGGACTGCCGTAATAGGTGTGTTCGTCCAACAAAACAGTTTGCCAAAAGCGGTACATTTTTTCCAGATGTTCCGGCCAACGGTCTTGAATTACATTATTGAAAACATCTTTCAATAGTTTGTCATTACGAACTTTATCGTAGAAACAATCAACCACCAGTTTTACA
The DNA here is from genome assembly GCA_029558435.1 of Bacteroidota bacterium. The sequence goes on along the minus strand of JAKQEZ010000348.1, from coordinate 4,143 downwards.
TCATCAAGATTTAGTATGTCTTTCATTTTAGCATTTATTTTTCAGTTTTCCAATAATTATTAGCTGCTGCTATGGTTTGAAACTCTATGGCAATTACACTGGCAGAAGCAATAAGTTGTGCGGTATCATTGGCATAATCGCTTCTTAATTTTTTTCTTGTTTCGGCATCTGTTTGTATGGCTGCGATAGACTTTCTTGCCATTTTTATAGCAAGTTCTCGTCCTTCTTGAGGGGAGTTTGTGATTAATGTTTCTAACCAAATTTCCTTGTTTTCCATTTCTATTTTTATTGAATTACAGACTAAAATTTGTGATGGTATAAAATGCTGCCCAACCCAAAAAAGCAATGAGCAAAATCCAAAGCCAACTCGGGATACTTTGCGGAGTTTCACTACCTTCAATAAGGAAATTTTTTTGATTGCCTTTGTCATAAGCGTTTATCATAAGAGGAATAACTCCGTCAACTACGCCATTATCACTCAATCCTTCTATGGAGATAGCGGGACCATTTTTGACAATAAATTTTATTTTCCTTATACCTTCTCTGCCTGTGGGTGATTTGCTAATGAGTTTTAAGGTGTGCTCGCCATCTGTTAATTTGTTGGTGTCTAAATCAAATTGCACTGGTGGAACTAATTCCGCAATGGGTTGTAGTTCATCATCCACAAAAAGTTTTATTTTGCTTTTATATTCTTCCATCTTATTTAATTGCTTAAGATTGATTGTTTGATATGGTCATTATTTTTCTCACCGGGTTTTAGCAGGTATTTTATTGAGTAAATCAGCGTTAAAACCGCTATAAGTGTAATAATGGCAATGATTACCCAATCCCAATCACTTTGCGGACCCGCTCCGTGAGTTAACCCTCGCGTTATTTTAGGTTGTTGCTTTTCGCAAACAGGACAAGCGATAGCTATTTGAGCTATAAAAATGATAAGTACGGATAGGAGATATTTTACTTTCATCTTGTTATTTGTTAGATGTTAATTTTATAAAATCCATAAGCTTTTTTACTTCTTCGGGAGTTACTGTTTTGGCATTATTACCCCAACTTGTTTTTTCGTGATTAATAATGGCGGTAACTTCTTCGGGAGTGAGGTTATTATCCAAGCCTACTGCATTCATCACTGCATATTCTGGTCTTGCATCATAACCAAGCATTATAATGTTGACTAATAATTCGAGATCATCACCCAGAACTATCGGGCTACCCTTTAATGATGGGAAAGCACCTTTAAGTCCTTCGCCATTGGCTTGGTGGCAACTCATACAATTATTAGTGTACAATAATTTGCCATCAGGTAGGTTAGCATTATTTCCATTTACTACCATAGGAATTTCTTTTTTCTTGTATAAAAATTCCTTGGGCGTATTTCCGTCAGGTAAAGGCACTTGTTTTAAACTTTGTAAATAAGCTACTAAGTTGAGGGCTTCCTGCGTGGCTACAATTTTACCTGTTATGCCTTTTCTATATGCATCAGGCACAACCACTTCAACATCTTTTTCGCTCAATTCACTTTTTATTTCAAATAACCAAGGATAAGCTGGCATTATTGATTTTTCTACTACGGCTCTGGGTTGATAGATGTGTAATAAATTCCAAGCTAAGCTCGGCTGTCTTAAACCTATATTGGTTAAATCGGGGCCTGTTCTTTCCGTACCCATTAATGTAGCAGTGTTTGTCCAAAAATCTATTCTCGAAATACCCGCATAATCGGCTGGTATACCGGGTCTGCTGCCCCAAACATTGTCCATATCTACATTTCTAACTTGTTGGGTATGACAAGCCACACAGCCGTTGGCAATAAAACTTTTTTTACCAAGATATGCTTCTTGACTCAATGGCTCATATCCGGGCAAAGGAGCATTGTTTTCCTGATTATTGATAGCAGGCATTATGGCAACAATTATTGTTAGCCCAACAAATAGTCCTAGTGCCGTTCTGAATAGCTTTTTATGATTGTCGAAAAATTCCATTTCGTATATATTAATTTGTTACTTCTTGATTGTCCAGTTCAACCTTTGCATTTAGAATGTCTTTCGGAGAGCTCGGTATTTCTATTTCTACTTTCTTTTTTACCATTACATAAAAATTATAGGCAAACAAAATATGAGATAGCCACATCAATGAACCACCAATAGCTCGCCATAACCAATAGGGAGCCATCAATTCTACACTTTCAATAAATGATTTGGCACCTTCCATCCACATTAAACCCCTGAGTGTTGAACCGTACATTAATGGGAATGTGTAGAATAACAATCCAATTAATGCTAACCAAAAATGAGCACCAACTGTAATTTGAGGAGGTTCTTTTCCTGTCAATCGTGGTACAACGGTATAAATAAAGCCCCAAAGCATAAAGCAGATAATGCCATACATTGTGAGATGTGAATGAGCTACAGTAAAATCGGTAAAGTGCCATATTAAATTGGTAAACTTGAAAGCTTCAGCAGTTCCTTGTAAAGAACCCGTGAAGTAGAAAATAATACCAATCAAATAAAATGGTAAAGTATAGCTGCCTGAAAGTTTATGCCACGAGCCTTTAAAAGTCATTAAAAAGTTTGTAGTACCTGCAACAACTGGTATTATCATTCCTGCACTACCAACAATGGCAACAGTCTGTAACCACCAAGGAATAGCACTAAAAATAAAATGATGCGTTCCTATTAAAGTATAAAATAGGATTTGAACCCAAAACGCCAAGATTCCTAAACTGTATGAGTAGATGGGCTTGTTTAATTGTTGGGGAAGGAAATAATACATTAGTCCAAGATTGAAAAGCATAAACCACATACCCACACCTTGGTGCATATAGTAACCTTGTATAATTGTTTCACCTAAGCCATTTTGCCAACTTGGCCAATACGCAATTACGGCAATCACCAATAGAAACATCATTGCAGAAATGATGTACCAGTTGGAAACATAAATTTCTTTGGTTGTTCTTTTGGCTATGGTTTTATAAAAATTTCGTAGTGAAATGATAACACCAATACCAAACAACGCCATCACAGGCCAAATGTATTCTCTGTATTCACCACCACCATTGTTGATACCTGCCATTAAAAACAAACTACCCAGTATAACCGAAGCGTTTACGAGAATGAGGGTTCTATAACCCGTTTTAATACTTGCAATTGGCACATTGCTCACTCTTGGAATGACATAATAAGCCAAGCCCAACATTGCCAATGAAGCCCAACCCCAAAATACTGCATTGGTATGTACAGGTCGTAATCTGCCAAAGCTTAGCCAACTGTAATGGTCAACATCTGGAGCGACAAATTTAATTCCAACGTATTCGCCAACGGTAGTGCCAAACAACAACCAAAAAGTGGCACAACCCAAATACCATAGAATAAGTTTGGTTAAATCAGGTTCAATATAGGGTCTAGCCTGACTTTTTTTCTTTTGCTCAATAAATCGCAACGAACTCGCTTCGCTCACATTGTCAATCAAACCTTTTGCGTCAATGGGTGTCATATCGCCAGCTAATTCATTATTAGAAAGAGAAAATTCAAGCTCCTTTTTTCGTTGCTCTATCTTTTTCACTTCTTCTGGACTTAAGTTTTTTAAATACTCATTGAATTTTTCGAGTTCTTTTTTCTTCAAGAAATTCTTTAGAACATTCTTGGCTTTTATGATTACCAATATCGAAGCAACAATTACAGGTATTGCTATCAGCAATAGTGTGATGATAATGCCCGATTCGCTGAATATATTTTTTGTTTCCATTCCTTAATTATATTGGATATTATTGTCCACTATTTATTCAAATTTTTTTTATCGTTTTAAATATGTTAAGCCTTTCTCGAAATTCATTGCTAACGTTTTTACAGCAGTAGTTTCAAGCATCTTTTTTAGTTCGTCTCTGATAACTTTAAATTGATCGTGCACCGGACAAGGTTTATCCGCATTGCATTGTTTTAAACCCAAACCACAGCCATTGTAAACAGAATCTCCATCAATTGCATAAACAATCGAACTTAATTTCACTTTTTCCAATTCACTTTTGGCCATTGAAAAACCACCTGTTGGTCCTTTGTCAGAATTAATAATGTTGCTTTTGGATAGTCGCTGCAAAATTTTGGAGGTGTATGCTGAGGGCGATTCAATAGCTTCTGCCACTTCCTTTAGACT
>JAKQEZ010000338.1 GCA_029558435.1 Bacteroidota bacterium | reverse complement strand
GGTTTCGTGCTCAAAGTTAATTATCATTGTTTGGTTGTTTTAAGATATTTTAAATACGAATTATCTGACATTGATATTCAGTATGTTAATGGTTGTACTTGCGTATATTTACGAGTTAGCAGAAATGCCTACCAGACATCTTCGCTAAACAGATACGTTTTTTTGACTTTGATTTGCCCACTTTTAAAAGCTATTTCGGCAGCTTCGGTACGTTCGACAAATCTGTTATCATTGGTTAAAAATCCTTGCTCATATTCACCTGCCGAATTTTCACCGTGAACAACTGTACGCAATCCCATTGTTGCTTGCATTTGTGCAATTATGTTTCCATGCCTCCATCCACACAAAACAATACCATTATCACAATTCTTTGGAAGCAATCGCATAGTGGGCAAATCCTTGTACCAAATGGCAGAACATAGCAGATAAGGCACTTCTGCTAACAAGTGTTTTGCGTCAGGCGGGGCGACCTGCCCTGCATCAGCCTTTGTGGTTAAATCATCTGTATTCATTCTATTGAAGTTTTGTAGTTATAAATCCCGCCCGAACGCAAAGCACTCGGACGTTGTGCGCAACCTTAAAAAACGCCACTATCGACAGATTTATTGATTAATCTATTTTTAGCGTAATTAGATAAAATTGCTGTTTTTTGTCTATCGTACTCTTCAGCCATTGTTTTTGCAAGTTGATAAATTTTATGGCATTCAATCATATCAACAGAAGAATGTAAATTTATCTCTATGCCTTCAAAACAAATCTTTGTTGAATATTGATAATCATCAACTTTATACACACCTGTTAATCCAGTTTTATTAGTCATTTTTGCAGCTACAAAATTTCTCTTTGTTATAAGTTTTAAATTATCTAAACTGCAATTAAGCGGGTTGCCATCTTTTGGAATTATCAAATGGTTTCTTCTTAAGGAAACATCATTAAACAAAGAGTAGATAAGTCTATTTAAACTGCAATGTTTTTGTTTTTTCCCACTCCTTAAATTTACGGTAAAATGCTCTTTTTTTGTTGTTTTTAAAATTTTTCCAGTTCTAATATTTTTTATAAATCCTTTTTTTGAAACGACATAATCATCTTCAAATCCAGGGACTTTTAACTCATCATTAGAAAAAGGCAGCGCACAACACTCACTATAAGTAATGGCGGGTGTAGTGCTGTTATTATCATTTGTGCTTTCTATTGTCATTATCTGTTATTTGAAGTGAGTAGTTCCAATCCGCCACTACTCATAGCGGAAACCGTTAAATAATTTTTTCTTTTACTTCTAAATTACCTGTTAATCGCCTGAAATTGTTTTCTGTTACAAGCAAATAGCTGTAACGATTGTTGTGGAGTTGTTTTTTTTCTTTAACAACTTTCATTATTTTGTTAGTGAAATTAGCA
>JAKQEZ010000256.1 GCA_029558435.1 Bacteroidota bacterium | reverse complement strand
AAAAAGAGTGATGCAGTTGAGTTAACCACATCACCCCCAATGTTTTATGACCGCTTGTTAGCCACAGTAATTATTATCCATTTATTTCGTCAAGTATTTCTTGAATATCATCTTGACATTGTCCGCAAACTGTACCTGCTTCTGTCTCTTCACCAACTTCTTCAACCGTTTTTAAATTCTTATCTTTAATGGCTTTTACTATGGTGCTTTTATAAACATCCATACAAGTGCATATTAATTTATCTTCTTCCATAATCATTTGGTTTAAGCAAGTTCAATAATTTTCATGTCTTCTTCTACTGTTTTGATTGTTTGTACACCAAAACTTTCTTGTACTGCTTTCAATAGATTTGGAGTTAACCACGCTGGTAAAGTCGGTCCAACATGAGTATTTTTAATGCCAAGATATAATAAAGCAAGATGTACAATAATTGCCTTTTGCTCATACCAAGCAATATTGAACACTATCGGAAGTTTGTTTATATCGTCTAATTTTAAAACTTCTTTTAGTTTCAATGCAACAAATGCCCAAGAATAACTATCATTACATTGTCCTGCATCTAATACCCTTGGAATTCCGCCAATGTCGCCTAATTTTAATTTATTATAGCGATATTTTGCACAACCTGAAGTAAGAATTACGGTATCTTTTGGTAGTTGCTTTGCAAATTCTGTGTAATATTCACGAGATTTTTGTCGTGCATCGCAACCTGACATTACAACTAGTTTTTTGATTGCTCCAGAATTTACAGCATCAAGCACTTTGTCGGCAAGTGCAAGAACTTGATTGTGTGCAAAACCAATTGTAATTTCGCCTGTTTCTATTTCTGTAGGAGGTGGACAAGTTTTGGCTAATTCAATAATTTCTGAAAAATCTTTATGTCCGTTTGGAAGTTTCTTTTCAATTCTTTTCCATTCAGGCATTCCTGTTGCTCCCGTTGTGAAAACTCTGTTGTTGTATGTAGTTGCTTTGCGTGGTGGAACTAGACAGTTGGTTGTAAATAAAATTGGTCCGTTAAAAGTTTCAAATTCTTCTAACTGACGATGCCATGCATTACCATAGTTACCAACCAGATGTTTGTATTTCTTTAAATTTGGATATGCATTTGCAGGCAACATTTCGGAATGTGTGTAAATATCAATTCCTTTGCCTTCGGTCTGAATTAAAAGTTGCTCTAAATCTTTTAAATCATGTCCACTGATTAAAATTCCAGGATTTTTGCCAACTCCGATTTTTACATTCGTAATTTCTGGATTTCCGAATGTTTCGGTGTTTGCTTTGTCTAACAGTGCCATGACTTTTACACCGTATTCGCCTGTTTTTACAACCCAATTAAAAGCATCATTCAATTCTATTGGCTTGGTAATCATTACCAAACTTTCTTCCATAAAATCGTAAATTTTCTGCTCTTCAAAACCCAGATTGAAGGCATGCTCAGCATAAGCCGCCATTCCTTTTATTCCAAACAAAATATATTGTTTCAATCCGCGAATATCTTCGTTGGAATCGTAAGTTAATGTACCGATTTCTTTTGCATTAAGTTCTTCATCGGTTTTTCCATTCCAATTGATTGACGGATGATTCTCTGCAATTTTAACTTTGCTTTTTAATTCATCACGATACTTAATAGCATCTTTAATTGCCTGAATGATTGATTTATCATCAAAATTTGCATTGGTGATAGTCATAAACAAACAATTGGTAATGTGTTTACTCTCGGCATTTGTGTCTATTCCTTGTTTTCGGGCTTCAATTGTCAAATACGAAAGTCCTTGACAAGAAAACATTAACAAATCCTGAATGTTAGAAGTTTCTTCGGTTTTTCCGCAAACTCCTTTAATTGTACAACCTGTATTTTTGGCTGTTTCCTGACATTGATTACAAAACATAATTTTAAGTTTTTAGTTATTAAATCCCATTTCAGGGTTTTTCTCTCCAAATTTTTCGTGTAAAATATTCATAATTTCATCCCGTTTTTTACCTTTCTTTTCCGATTCTTTAATCAGAAGAAATACTTTAAAAAAGGATGATTGTGCAATCTCAGAAGAAAAATGTCCAATTCCCTGATTCCAAATAATCAAAGAAAACACCTCTTCTAATTGCTCCACTGTTATACCAAGATAATACGC
>JAKQEZ010000325.1 GCA_029558435.1 Bacteroidota bacterium | reverse complement strand
GGGTTCTTTGTTGTGGGCGGTGTATTTGTTTAGCCGGTTAATAAAAATCAGAACCTTTGATTATGCTGTGCGTTATGCTGTTCCAACTGTTATTATTTTTTGGAACTTTGTTGAAATAATGGGACGTTGGGGTCACTTTGAAGAAATTTGGGTACAACCAATGGAATACTGGCTGGAAGTATCTTTGTTTTTTGTTGCTCTTTTTGGTCTATTGATTTTATTTGTGAAAAACCCATTATTTCACAAAAATCAACGTGCAGATGCACATAATCAAGATTAACTTAGGCTCTTACAATTTTACCGTTTTGGTAAACCATGTAATTATTTCCCATTAATTTTACCAATATAGAATTGCCAAAAATTTCATAATCTGCACCAGGTAAATTGGTAAGTTCCACAACTTTGCCATCTACAACAGCGGTGACACCACCAATAGCATTTTTATAAACCAAAGTTGCATTTTTTATTTTGTAATCAGTTAATTTATAATTGGCAGCTTCAATTGATGTGCCGTTTACATCGCAATAGGTATAGCCACCATTTTCATATACAATAATATCGTCTTTTACATCCCAATTTCCAGGATAGGAGGAAAGCTGTGATTTTTGACCATTGCGATACACCATCAAATTGCCACTTACATCTTCATAAGCAACAAAACCCCTTCCAGCTTTGTATTTTCTAACCCATTGGTCTTCTACATCCACAAAATTACCTTTGTCAAAAACTGCAAAAGTACGGCTAACAGGATCATTGAAAGCTGCTACATCTGTGCCACTTTTTATGTCGATATCACCGTTCCAAGCTGTAATTTCGTAATATTGTCCCTTGTAAAAAATCTTATACAACCCACCATTATCGGCATAGGCCATGATGTTTTCGCCAATTTTTGAACTATTTTGAAGATTAATATCAGCTGTTGTTGTTTGAATGGGGTATTGCTGACCATCCCAATAAAGTGCAATGGAGTTGGAGCGTGTATCTGTAAAAACCATAATATCATCTTTTACAATGTATTGTCCACCAAAATACGACAAGGTTTTAATTTTTCCATCGCGCCAAAGTTGCAGTGTGGTTCCAATGTTCCAACCTACCATGTTGTCAGATACTTGGTATTGTAAATTCATGTTGGATAAATCATAACGATCGGTGC
>JAKQEZ010000296.1 GCA_029558435.1 Bacteroidota bacterium | reverse complement strand
AACGCCTGCGTATGCGACGGGCGACGAATGGAGCCTGTTCGAATACGCGATGTTGGCGGCTGTTTTTCTACCCTATTTATGGTATTTTATCGCCAAATGAAAATATTTTTACACTAAAGTATTGACAAGTGAAGATATTTGTTGTATATTTGTATCATACAAAACAACAATTAAAAATCAAATAACAATGACACGTTCAGTTTTCACCGAAGCACACAAACTTTTCACCGAAGCACACAAACTCGCAAAGACTTACGAAGGTGACTACCGCGCTTGTTTCGCGCTGGCGTTGCAGACTTTGCGTGACCAAAAAAAACAAAATATAAAAAAAATAAACGTGTGGAAAAGCAATAAAGGCGAATATAGAGTATATGTTTCTTTTTCAGATAGAAGCGAACAAGGCTGCTATTATCTGAATGGCAATGATTACCAGGAAAAAGGAACAATATCAGGGATGACGAAAAAAGAACTAAAAAACGCTTTTGCGATAAGCGAAAGCATACACGGTGCAGGAAAATGGGGATGTGTTTACGAAAATCAAATAAGTCTTACTGATGTACATCAAAGTAAAACGAAATCCTCATTTGAAATAGCGATACAAGAAGCACGCCGCGATGCACGCAGGGGCTTCCCTGTAAACCTAGATGACTACATTTTCTCTTAATTTTTTAAATCAAAAATAAATAAAACATGAAAAGCGTAAAAGTAATTTATGACCTTCCGGCTGGAGTGACTGAAAATGACATAGAGTCACACAAACCAGACGGGTATCATTTTCATTCCGTAGAGCAATACCCGCTTCGAGGCGGCGGGATGCGATCAAAAATCATCTACACAGCCCCAGGTGTCAAATCTTTTATCAAAAAAAATAAACAAGGGTATGATGTAAAGGTTTTCGCCGAAACCGAAGCAGAAGCCGTTATCAAAGCCCTAAAAATGAAGTTTTAACCAAAAATCCCCGGCTGCCTTACCCGCAGTCCGGGGATAATCAACGCTAATATGGCAAATTACAACGACGTAAACGCCGCGTGGATTCTTGAAAAAATTGAAGAATTTGAAATTAAGAATCCGCGCCAGCTTGCGATTGATAGCGGGGTGTCCTACGCCTCTCTAAACCGCTGGCTCTCGGGCGGACGAGAAGTATCATCAGAAGGCAAAAAAGTCTTATGGTGGTATTTCAAATACTTAGATGTGATGAGAATTTTGGAACAGACTGAATAACCGCCAACGATTGGCGGCTTGGCGGTCGTTTTAATGCCGCCAAACCGCTGTTATGCTCTCGTTGCGGATTTTTAGCAGTAAACTTCAATCGGAGCAAGGTTTTTTGTTCTTTTTTGTGGGTGGGCAAAAATATTTTGAAACTTTTTCTTGTGTATCTCGTATATATGATATATATTTGTGCCTATGAAACGCAAATGGATAAAATACACGACTTGGACAAACATAGAAGCTGGTTATTGCTTTGACGAAAATGGTGAAGTAATGATTAAGGTCTTTTCTAAGATGCCAAAGACATTTTACTATTCTGCTTGTAACGAAGCTGGAGATTATTTTGATGAAGTAATAAAACCAACACTATGAAAGATACACAAGAGTTTGTTGATTATTTGAAAGAACAAGGCTATAAGCCATTTGAAATACAATACGCCTGTTCTATTCGTGAATATGGTGAAACAATGACTAAGGCTATCTATGACTTTGACGCTAAATATAGCGATTCAGAAATTGATGGTTTCCCTGATTCGAGTATTGAAATTTTAGAAAAACACTACGGTAAAAAACGACTTAAAAAAATGAAGTTCAAAACACTTTACGATAAAGTTTATCGGCTTCAAAGGTGTTTGGTTGAAAGCCCAGATAAAGAACATATAACAGAAGCAATAAATTACTACTTAGGATGAAAAAATTAATTGATATACCCGAAGAAATAGTCAAAGATTTGAAGAAGATGGCTATTGATGCAGACAAAGACTTGAAAAACTTCATTCAAGACCATTTGATTTTACTTGTGCGTGGGGAGAAAAAAGAACAAAAAACTTCCACAAATGTCAAATCGAAGCGGTCACGTAGCA
>JAKQEZ010000287.1 GCA_029558435.1 Bacteroidota bacterium | reverse complement strand
GGCTACTGGAGCATAACACGGGTTTAGCAAATGGCTGGGTGATGCTATAGATTTGGAAGTTTAGAGATAATTATTATATTTGGTGTGTGTTTGGAGGGTGGTGCCTTGAAATCGCCATTCGCCAAGCCCGATAACGTTATGGGCAACCTTAGACGACAACCCGCAAAGACAACAAATAGACAATGGACGAATTTAAAATCTTTAAAAATTGGCTGACACGGGTTTCTTTTCTGACCGAAAAGGACTGTTCGCTTTTTGAACCTTTTTTAAAGACAAAACAACTTAAAGCGAAAGACCATTTTCTAAGTGAGGGAAAAGTTTGTCCCGAAATTGGCTTTATAAATAAAGGCTGTTTCAGGACATATTATCTTGCAGACGGCAAAGAAATCAATACACATTTTACATTTGAAAACGAGTTTGTAACCGACTACGACAGTTTTTTACAAAGTAAACCAAGTCGCTATTTCATTCAGACATTGGAAGACACTGAAATTGTAACATTCAATTTATCAGCGTTACAAAATGCCTACAACCAATCACAAAATTGGGAACGCTTTGGCAGAATGATAGCCGAGCAATCTTACATACTGACAACCCAACGAGTTGAAAGTTTTTTGTTCTTGGACGGAGAGCAACGCTACCTTGACTTGCTTAAAAATCAACCTCAAATTTTTGACAGAATACCTCTATATCATATCGCTTCCTACTTAGGCTTGGAACGGGAAAGTTTAAGCCGTTTGAGAAAAAAAGTTGCAGGTAAATAACGATTGTAACATTTGTCAATTTCTTCTTCATTCGCTTTTGAGACTTTTGCAGTGTAAAATTTAATGTTTCACTAAAAAAAGTTTCAAAATGAAAAAAATAATTTTTTCCGCTACTGCAATAGCTTTTATGCTTTTGACAAGTTGCAGCACTTCAAAACAAGTAACAGTTCCACTTAGTCGTTCGGTGGAGTTGGACGACACTTACACAATTATTTGGAACGGTATCAGCAAGGCATACCGCTACGAAAACGGACAATGGCTAAGAGCCGAAAGTTACGATTACCAATTTGACGTTGTTCAAAAACGCTACGACAATCATTGGAAATCCGTTAAATCACTACACCGTATTCACCCCGATTATGACGGCAAAGCGGGCGACCGTGACCAGACAATGTATTTTGAAGTTGCTTACAAAAATCTGATTGACGGAAAAGTGCAAGCAACAATCAATTCATCATTGGGTAACGGAACGGGAACAACCGACACCGAGTTTCGCAAATCCGTATTGACAATGTATGTTCCCAATGCAAGTAAGTTTATGCCGTATAACAAGTTTAGAATTACGCAAAACTACAACTACGAAGAAGGTGTGCTGACTGAAACGGTTGAACTCATTAAAGAAAAAGACGGCAAGGAAATACCGTTTATGAAAAACGAAGAAACCGCTTTGATTTTCATAAAAAGCAAATTAGATAAAGCACCGACAACCTTTAAACAATAATCGGTATGACAAGTGAAGCAAGAAAAATAAGCGGTTACATTTTACTTTCCGTTCCGACAATTATTTACGGTGGATATTTTTTACTCACCGTTTTAAGCGGACAACAAGAACATTTGCAACTGACAGACTTTCAAAAATCAATGTTCCGTGCAGGACACGCCCACGCAGGAGTTTTAGTAATTCTTGCATTGTTGGTTCAACTTTTTGCCGACCACATTGCATTATCCAACACTTGGAAATGGATTGCCAGACTTTCATTTCCAATTTCAGCAATTACAATTAGTTCGGGCTTTTTTGCAGCAGCTATCGGCAGACAAATTACCGAACCGACAGGACTGATTTTTATTTTGTATGTTGGTATTGCAATACTGACTTTCGGACTTTTGACATTAGGAATTGGACTAATCAGACAGAAGAAAGGCAGCCCATAACAAGGGTTTGGCGAAATGCGGGGCGAAGTGCTTCGTATGAAACTTATTGCTAAATTTGAACTTTGGTGCTTCGATTGAAGTGTAGTGCTAAAAGTCCCGCACTTCGCCAAGCCCCGAACCGTTATAGACAACCTTAAAAATAACACAATAAAATAAATCACACATCGTTAATAACAGATATTAATACTTATTACTAACAAAAAACACTAATCGTATGGACATAGAAAATCCAGATAAAGCTCCTAAAATCACCACGAATTTATTTAGCTTTAAAACGTTTCGTTCTCCTGATAAAATTTCTCAAAACGAAATCAATCAATTTTTCATCTCTCATCCAGACCTTACACAAGGTATTTTTAATGAAACATTTCTATTAGACACAGATGAGAAAAATAAGACTAAACAAGAGAATGTCATCAAGAATCTTAACCCTGTAAAACATTACAAAGAAATCAGGGCAATTAATGTTGATTTTTACGATTATTCTTGTTTGTTAATGGAACAAAGAAGAAATGACAGTTCAAGACCGCCGTTTGATGTGGAACCTCCCAGACCATTATCAAAAGATGATTATTTAAAGGTGTGGAATGAATTATTGATTCAAATTGTTACCCAGCAATCTTCAACGGTAAGACAAACTTGTTTGCAACTAATTATCACACAATTTTATATTGAGAATAGAAAAAGATTAACTATAGATGATATTTCAAAATTAACAGTTGTAATTCCTGACATTTTGATAGATTGGATTAGACGATTGAGATATGACAAATGTGGAGGTAATTTATTCGGTGTCCATAATCTTGGGATACAGGAATACCGAAGAGTTGAGCAAACTCTATGCTGTTATGTGCCAGGTGAGATTTCTCACATTGAAAACGTAAT
>JAKQEZ010000276.1 GCA_029558435.1 Bacteroidota bacterium | reverse complement strand
CGTTTCATTTTTAGTGAATGGAGCACTATTTTCACCAACAATGAAAGCAACATTAGAAGTCGATTGCGCTTCAATTGACCATGAAATTACCGTACCTTCTGGAACAATAGCATTACCAGAACCAAAAATAGTTTCCGATTTCTTTCCAATATGCGAAGGATAATTCAAGACCATTTTGAAATTAGAAATTGTTGGAGTGGCTTTTACTCGAAGTTCGTATGTTGGTGAAACTACGGCATTGGCTTGTAAAACAAAAGACGTGTTTTTAGTTATCACATCAAAAACATATTCATAAGTTCCATTTGGTGCTTTTTCCAAGAAATAACGTTCGTTGCCTAAAACGATACTGATGTTTTCAGGAATTACCTTTCCTTCAGTTTTCACTTGTAATAAGAAAGATTGATTTTGTTGGGCAACCAAATTCTTATTTAAAATCACAAACTGAAATGGCGCTGGTGGAATGTATTGGGTTTGATAATTCACCACACGATCAAAACTAGAAGAAATTATAGTAGAATTTCCAGTAGCAAAAAATATTAGAAATAGAACAATTGGTGCTAAAGCATAAGGCAAAAACTTCTTGTTCTTAGCAAAATTAATTGCATTTGAAAATGGAATAGGTTCCAATGCATTTGCTTTTTGTTCGATAGAAGCTAATAATAATTCGGAATCTTCATTTTTGGAAGCCAATTGTAAAAAGTTCAACAACTTATCATTTACTTCCGAAAAATGGTTTCCAATGATAGCGGAAGCTTCAGAATAACCAATTCCTTTTTGCAATTTGAATAATTTGAAAAGCGGAAATAAAATAAACCGACTCAACAAAAAGAATTCCACCGCAACAAACAACCAAAACAAAATCGTTCTTCCGCTAGTGGATAGCCATAAAAAATGTTCCACAAGTAAGGTGAAAATAAAATACAACAAACCAATTCCAATGAACAATAAGCTTCCTCTTATGATTTCATTGGTATAAAACTTTTTGATAAAAGCTTCTAATTTGGTGTAAATGATGTGTTTTGCTTCCAAAATTGTTGATATCCTGTTTATAACCGATAAAAATACAACATCTTCTTAGATTTGTCAATAGGTTTTTAGTGAAACTTAACAATTGTTTTGTTTCAAGTTTCAAGTTTCAGGTTTCAGGTTTCACCCAACATCCAGCATCAAACATCCAGCATCCATCTTCCATCAAACAACAAAAATTGTATCTTTGCCAAAATTTAATGAAATGTCAGTTAGAGTAAGATTTGCACCAAGTCCAACAGGACCTTTGCATATTGGTGGTGTTCGTAC
>JAKQEZ010000250.1 GCA_029558435.1 Bacteroidota bacterium | reverse complement strand
AAGAGAATCGGCCGGGAAAAGAAACGCTGTGGTTACGCGCCATTTAACAGCGCCCAACAGGCAATAAAACTTCGTTCCCTTCGGTCACTACGCCCTTCGGGCAAATTGCCTTCGGCAACTTGTTTTATCGCCGGCCCGTTGGAAGTAATTGAGACCATTCAGGTACGCATGGGATAGGGTTCACCGGAAGAATGAAGCTTAGCGGATTTTGAAGTTAAAGCCAGCAAGGGCTTTAAACTTTCAAGTCTTTCGGATCGGAGATACCGTGCAAGATTGCTCTTGTGACGTAGATACGTCTGAAGACTTGTGCGAAGTTCGCCCCTGTAATTGACAAAGTCAAGACTTGGGGCGAACTTTAACAAAATCGCTTAAACTTCAAGACTCCGGAAATGAAACATGACTTGCCTTATCATCGATAAAACAAATAAGTTTCAATGAACCCTATTGCCCAATAAAGTAGCGGATTGAAGGGTCTCAACTACGTGTTTCTCTTTCACGCAGAACCTTGCGTGGAAACAACTACTACCAACTGCAGCTAAAATTAATTCGGCTTTCAGCCGAACTACGCCCTCAAAGGGCTAATTTTAGCACGCCTAGTTATGCGGCAGCTTAAAAGACGACACATTGAAACATAAAATTATATATTACATTCTGACTTTGTTGACCGCTTTAATAATTTCTTGCGGGACAGACAAAAACAAAGTGACAGAAACTCAAACTGATTTAGGTTCCGTTTCAGTTGACAGTTTACAACCCGACACCATTCAACTTAGAGAGACTTTTAATGAAGAAGATTTGCCCGTAAATGAATACTTGACGGAACGACTTAAACCAATCAGAGAAAATTTTAAGCGAATAAATTCATTTACCAATTGGACTTTTATTGACACAAAAGAACTTTGGGAGACGACTGAAGGCGGAGAAGTTAAGTATTATTACCAAAACGGACAATTAGAGAAAATTGTAACCCGACACTTTGGAGAGACCTTCCAACAGTTGAATGAATATTACTTAATGAACGGACAACTTTCATTCGTTTTTGAAAAGACATACAAATACAACCGGCCAATGTATTACGATACGACAGCAATGAAAGAGAATAATGACACAGAAGCATTTGACTTTGAAAAATCAGAAATAGTTGAAGACCGAAGCTATTTTGAAAATGGTAAATTGCTTCACCAATTAAACAATCAAGACTGTGGTTCACCTTTCGCAGACGACTATTTACTTGAAGAACAAAAAAGAATAAAAACGGACTTTGAAAAACTTATTAAACTTGGGACAACAAAATAAAAGCCGACCGCATAACAGGCGTTTGGCTCAATGGCGGGTTCAGTGGTTAATTGAACTTTCTACCTCGCATCAACTTTTGTGGTGTATTGACAGTTTTGTGCTCCGAAATCCGCCACTGCGCCAAGCGCCAAAACGTTACCAGCAAGCGTAGGGCCGACACGACCACAACCAAACGACAGTAACTCGACAGACTTTTTCGCTGTTCTTTGACACAAACCGACTTGACTTTTCCGACACTCAAGCCGACCCAAATGGTTTTAAAAATTTTACCCACCGCACATTTTAAAAAATAATTTTATGCCCACCCGCATTGGCACATTTGGGGTTTGCCCAACCGCAGGACCCTATCCACAGCAAACCCCAAAAGAGCCAATTTTGCCGACCCGCAATAAGATGTTGAAAACAATTTGACTTTTTTGGAAACCAATAAAAAACATCTTCATATATTTGACATCATTGTCAAGAAATATATTTCAAGATGCAAACAGAAAATTTAGGCGACTACATCAGACAGTTAAGAGAACAGGCAGAAATGCCTTTACGCAAACTTGCTGCAATACTCGACATTGACCAAAGCACACTAAGTAAATTGGAACGTGGAGAACGACCAGTAAGCCGACAAATGTTGCCATTAATTGCCAAGACTTTCAAGGTGGACGAGAAAGATTTGGTTATAAGATTTATGAGCAAACAAGTTGCTTATCAACTGGCAGACGAGAAATACGCAAAAGACATTTTGATTGCGGCAGAAGAAGAAATCAAATACCTCAAAAAAGCTAAATAGTACGAATATGGCATATCAGACACAAACCTTGGATTTATTCCCTGACGAAGTAAAAGTTGAGCAGGATTACACCGCAACTTTTGCCGTCAACATGAAAATGCCAATTCACAAATGGTATAGATACACCGCAGGATTTTCAGCAGCTTGGGTAAGCGAACTTATCCGAGAAGAAATAAGCAACGGACGGACAAGAATTATTGACCCATTTGCAGGTTCAGGAACTGTTCTGATTGAAAGCGAATTTGCAGGTGTTGAATCTTATGGAGTTGAAGCACATCCATACATTTATCGAATCGCAAAAGCAAAATTGAATTGGAATTATCCTGCCGATAAATTCAAAGAAGAAGCACTTTCATTATTGAAAATTGCAAAAGGAAAAAAGATAACACAAACAGAATTTCCCAAACTAATAATGAGTTGCTATCCATTAGAAACTATTCAAAAACTGGAAGCACTTAAACAAACTTGGCTTGACAATAACCAAGAAGAAGAAATTAAAAACTTCAATTGGTTTATCATTACTGCAATTCTTAGAACTACGTCACCCGTTGGAACGGCACAATGGCAATACATTCAGCCCAATAAAACAAAGTCAAAAGTAATTGACCCTTTTGTGGCTTTTGAATCAAAAGTTAATGAAATGTATTTAGACATGAAACGAACTCAAAACCGTTTCAAAAATGTAGTTGATTCAATTATTTTAAATGAAGATGCAAGAAACATTCAATCAATTCCTGACGGTTGGGGCGACCTTGTAATTACTTCACCACCTTATGCCAACAATTACGACTATGCTGATGCCACAAGACTTGAAATGACTTTTTGGGGCGACATTAGCGGTTGGGCAGACTTACAAGACAATGTGAGAAAACATTTGGTGAGAGCTTGCACACAACACGTTTCGAGGCTTGGTGACAATATTGACAGTATTTTAGAAAATCCAAGATTAGACACAATTAAATCGGAACTTTTAGAAGTGTATGGAACACTAAAAGAAGAACGCTTAAAACATGGTGGCAAAAAGAATTATCATTTTATGATAGCCGCATACTTCAACGACCTTGCAGATGTATTTCATTCTTTAAGGCGAGTTACAAATGAGAACTGCAAAATGTGTTTTGTAATTGGCGATTCAGCCCCTTACGGAATTTATGTTCCGGTTGACAAGTGGCTTGGCGAGTTAGCAATTTCAGCAGGTTTCAGCGAATACTCTTTTGAAAAATTGAGAGACAGAAATATTAAATGGAAAAATAGAAAACACACAGTTCCTTTACACGAAGGCAGACTTTGGATAAATAGTTAAGAAATGGCAGAATCACCAGCACATAAATTCGGACAGATAATTGGCGACC
>JAKQEZ010000249.1 GCA_029558435.1 Bacteroidota bacterium | reverse complement strand
GAAATATAGTATTTGTTTGTCGGTGTCCGTGTGATAACGGATGTCTTGACAAGACCCTCAAACTTTCTGTGGAAGCGAGCCACAACCTTTCATTTCAGCACTATCTCGGCAATAAAATATACCGCATGTTAGCGTTTCGTTGTTCATTTTTCAGTCAGTTTTTCTTTCATTTTTGCTGCATCTTTTCTGTCTGCCGTGCGTTTGGGGAGGCAAGCTCTTTGGCTGGTTTTGGTCGTGTGTTGGCTTTTTCGAGCGACCAGCCAATGTGCTTGACTTCGAAGCGAGGGCTATACTTTTATTTCAATTATTTTACTTGTGTCAATTCCCAATATATCAACAACTTTAATCATAATTTTATATTTCCCTGATACCTTATATTCGTGTGGTGTACTTGTAAACTCAAAAGTCGGATTTTTCTTTGTTCGAAAACTTTGCCATTCGTTTTCAAACAAGTAATTTCCTGTCCATTGCTCAACAACTTCGCCTTTGTCGTTGTGCACTTTTATTATTTCTTTCTTGTCTTCGTAGTTGAAATCAATTGCCCAATAATCAATCCAATCGTACCAGTTTTCGGTAAGTACAGTTCTTGTAATTATTCCGTTTTTGTCTTTCTCCACTTTTATAATCTGTCCGCCTTCGATAACAACTTTACTTCCTGCTCGCATTGATTGTTGAATATCTTCTATGTCGTCTTGTGTGTAATGTGTAACAAAGTCGGTTAATTCAACAGTTATTTTTTTGCCGTTGATTTTCTCTTTTGTGTTTAAATAAGCAACATCGTAAAATTTGGCTTGCCCTTTATCGACTGCTCGTTTATCAAAAACATCCTTTGGAATGTATTTCAATGTAATTGAAACGCCTTTTTCTTTCAGTTCCTGAATGAATTGTGGTGTTAAACCCATTTCAAATTCAAAACCCAATACATCTACTTTCGTGTAAAGTTTCTGTTTGCACTCTTCAAAAATATCCAATAAGCGGCTTTGAGTTACGGGAACATCTAAAGGACCAACATTGATAAATCTGCCTGCTTTACTTCCGTGCAGGGTTTTATGTCCTTCAATCCGTTTTGCTTTGTAGGCTTCCAGAATTAAATCTACATACAAATCTTCTTTGGCTTTTAGTTTTCCGTTGGTGAGGTCGTCCATAAAAAACTGGCGTTCGTACTTGCCAAGATTTAGTATTTCAAAAGCACGGAAATCCTTGCCACTTTCTTGTAATTCCCTTTGTATGCCAATCATTCGTTTACGTGTAGTATGAATGGAAAATCTTCCTAAATCAGTTGTAATCCATTTTCTGCCCAATTTTTCAGCTACGGCGGCAGTTGTTCCGCTACCACAGAAAAAATCAGCAATTAAATCGCCTTCGTTGCTACTGGCTTTTATGATGCGTTCTAAAAGTGCCTCGGGTTTTTGGGTTGGATAATTTAACAATTCATCACCTTGAATAGTTCTTATATCTTGAATATCTAGCCATACATCATCCAACACAACCCCATTCATTTCATCAAGATAGAATTTTATTTGTATGTAACCACCATCAGTTTCAACAATTTTGTTTTGAGAGCGAAATTCTTCAATTGCTTTTTCTGAACGTGTTCCTTTTGGTTGCAATCTATATCTTCTGCCATCTTTTTCCTTGTATATAAATTTCTTATCAATATAATCCTGAGAATACTCAAGAAATTGTCTATTAAAAATTGCTTTATCAGTTTTTGTAAAATAAAGAATTGAATCATAATTACGCCCAAATTGATTACCTACAGCTTTAGCCCCACTCATAGTTGCTCTTTGCCAAGTAACGGTATTGCGAAATTTATCAGAACCAAAAATATCATCAAGTAATAATCGTAAATGATTAACTACTCTCCAATCACAGTGTACATAAATACTCCCATCTTCAGCTAATAAGTTGTGCATTAATTTCAGTCTTTCGTACATCATTGACAAATAGGAAGAAATTCCTTTACCCCAAGTATCGCGGTATGCAATTTCTTCAATAATGCTTTGCTTTTTCTCGGCTGTTTCACCACCAATTTCAATTTCAAAACCAAAGTCGGCTCCAACGGCAAAAGGTGGGTCAATGTATATGAGTTTTATTCCGCCTTCTTTTTCAATTTCTTCTCGTATTGGTCCATTAGCCAATGAAGAAAGAATGAGTTTGTTATCACCCCAAATCAATTTATTTGTCCAGCCCTTTAATTGCCTGCCACGGAAATCGGTTTCAAACAAACTCGTTTGTGGTTTGTCTGCTTCTTTTCTGGGTTCATCAATGTGCTCAATACTATGAAAGGGAAGGGCAATATTTGTTACATCTTCTTTTCTTCCATTCCAAAACAAAAAAACATCTTCTTCGTCTGAGAAAAGTTTATAAATATCTTCTTTGGGCAGTTTTTGTCCTGCTTTTATGAGTTCAATAATTCGGTTTTTATCGTTGTCGTTCAAATTCATTATGATTCT
>JAKQEZ010000227.1 GCA_029558435.1 Bacteroidota bacterium | reverse complement strand
TTTTGCTGTTGCCCATAACGACCGAGGCTATGGGCATCCTGCGGTTTGCGGGCGTATTCGCTGTCGCACTGCGACAAGGTGAATGCGGGCGCAAAACCTGTTAAATGCACGTCAGCCAGCAGGTGAACATAGGCGTGTGTTAGCAGCATGGCCGTTGGTTGTAAATAATTGTGTCTTGTTGTTTCGATAGTTATAGTTGGTTTCTCTGTTTTTTTCGGGTTGCAAAATTTATTAATAGGGAGCAAGAATGTAAGTCCGGATTGCAAAAAAGTATTTTCGGGGAGGAAAAAAGCAAAGTCGGGGTGTGAGAAAATACTTTTGGGGTCGAAGAAAATAAAGTCAGACTGCAAAAAAGTAAAACCGGGGAGCAAGAAAGTATTTTCGGGAAGCAAAAATGTAAGTTCGGGGTCATAGAAAGTAAGTTTAGGTATTGAAAATGTATTTTGTGGTATGAACTTATAAAACTGTGGTTGTCGGGACGACAACCACAGTAGATTTGTTTGGTTTATTTCTTTTGTTTTACGAAAGCTAGCTTTGAAATTTGCTTGTATTGGGGGCTTGTGGCACCGAATACGGATTTAATGTATGTTTTTGTGTCTAATGCTATGTCGACTAAACCAGTGAGTGGTTTGTCCTGAATTTCGTTTCGTGCAATGCGAGCATTGCTTAACTGAACTTCAGTTGGCAAAACATCAGAGTTCTTTGCTTTTAAACTATCACGATAAGCGGATAGACTTGTTATTTTGAGATCTTCTTCATTGGGGGCATAATTGGGAATAGAGGACAGTAATGTTATGAATTTGTCGAAGTTTTCTAGTCTATCGTTGAACCCCATTTGAGAAACGGAAATTTGATTTACTGCTTTTCCTTCTGCTTCAAGTGCTTTCTTTTCTTCTTCTGTAATTTTTGCATTGGCTCTTGAACCTTGTAGTTTGCGAACAATGGTTTTAGCACTGTCGTCCACCTGAGTGGTGGTGTCGGTTGCTTTTAGGGCGTTGTTAGCTCTTGTAACGAGCTTGCTTAATGGCTCAAATGCAGATTCGCGAGCTGCCGTAGCGTTTGAATGTGCAGAGAAAGCAACGTTTACAGTGTTTAATGAAACTTTTGCTTCAGATAAAATTTTTTGTAACTCTGGAATTGTGAGACTGTTTTTTGAGGGATTGTAGTCTGTTCCAAATGCCGTAATGTAAGAAATTAATGTTTCTAAATTTGCTACGTTTTGGATACAGCCAGTTTCATAGGTACTTGCCATACTTGTAATGATTTGAGTTTAATACTAAGGTTATTTATGACAACAAATATAAACACTATTTGTAGATTAACAATGTGACATGATGATTTTTTTACAAAATATTTATATCCTTTTTGGTGATGTTTATATTGGCAATTATTCCTTTGTAACCAACTCTTCACAGTTTATTGTTTTTTTTTGTTTCAAAATGCAAGGAACTTCAACATTCAGATAAAAAAACAATATACTGTGACCGCTCTGCCTATTATTAAAAAGCTATAAAAGCCACTGCAAGGCGTTTGAAAATAAACACTAACTTACTGTGGCTTTTTTTGCTTTTTGGGCGATTAATAAAACTTAATACATGGTAGCGAAGTGCCTAAGTTTATTTTATAGTTGTAATTTTCAAATCATCAAAATAAGTAACTGCATCTGCTTTTGTCCAAAATCCAATTTGCCCAGCCGAATTGAAAGTATCATCGCTTGTTTCAATTAATTTTTTACCATTTAGAGAACAAGTGATTTTATTTTCTTTCATTTCAATAGCCATTGTAAACCATTCACCTTGTTTAATATCGCTATCTACACTTTTCAATTCCTTGCGATTTCCATTTACAACTCTGTAAAATCGTAAATTATTTTCAAGCGGATTGTATCTCGCAATGTAATAGTTGTTTTTGTCGATGTAACGCCAAACGAGGCCTCCCCCTTGGTCTTCTTCACCGGATATGGCTTTAATTTTCACCGAAGCTGAAAAATCTTTGTACCCGCTTTTTTCTAAAACAAGCAGATTATAGCTACTGCCCGAATTGATTGATTGTTGAGCAACTACATTGTTGCCATTGTCGTTTGCAACGCTCCACTTTATACTTTCTGTCTTTCCGGTTGCATCAGCTGTAAAGCCAAAAGGTAGTTTGCCAACTGTTTCATTTTCAAAATCAGAAATAGTGTCATTCCCTATTTGAGTATAAGAAACAATATTCACAACCTGACTGTTTTTGGATGATACATTGCTGCATGATGCAAGACCCAACATGACTGCGATTGTAATTATTAATGTTTTCATTTTTAATCATTTTTAAATTTATTCTCTAAAAGTTTTTCTTTAAACTCCGACCGGAACGTATAAGCAAAAATCAGCATAACTGCTCTTGTATCTTCTTTCCGATAGTGTGTATATTCAAAATTACTGCCGGAAACATTCGTTACGCTGGCTTGAGTGTCAAAAATATCGGTTACTGTCAATGCCAAACGCCCCTGACCTTTTAAGATTTTTTGCTGAAATCCCAAGTCAATAAAATAAACTTCATTTTTAATGCCTTGCGGAATAACTATTGGCGATGTGTAATTTGCTGTGATTTGAAGCCTGCCGTTTTTCCAAACATCGAAGTTGTTGATAAACTTAGCATATCCTGTTAGTTGATTCTTTAGCGTATTTTGAAATAGGGCATTTTGCTCAATTCTTTGTTCGTATAATGAAGCATCGAGATTTATAGTCCAGAAATTAAAAGGTTTATAAGTGAAAATGGCTTCTGCTCCATAAGTTGAAGAATT
>JAKQEZ010000247.1 GCA_029558435.1 Bacteroidota bacterium | reverse complement strand
TTCTTGCCACCATAAGCAGCACCCATGGCTAATAGTAAACCTATGCCACTGCCTAAAGGAGCTCCATTACGAGGTGCTTTATTATCATTACCACTTGCATCACCTGGCGGTAGTGGTGGGTCTTGTTGCGCAAATAAACTGTTAGCTGCAAGCGTATTACGACACGACACAACAGAAAATGACCGTTAAACAGAGAAGAAAAAGTAAACCATTTTGACAGGTGACAGACAACATAAAGACCATACTTCAACAGGACATTTGAGCCGACACTCAAGCCGACCCAATGTTTTTTATTTTTTTTCCACCGCATATTTTTTAAAACCATTTTTGAAGGACAGCCACCGCACAGCAAGCACATTTGCATTTTTGCCAACGCACAAGCCGATGCTTCAGCTTGCAAAAGAGCTTGCTCTTGCCTACGCACCCAAGCCCACCCACCACCCTAACACAATACGAGTGGATTTCAAGAGAAAAACGGGTAGACAACAATATTAAATTTAATGTATATCCGCAGTTATTCCTAAAGAATTTAGCGGAAAAATAGTTATAAATAAGTTCGCAAATGCTTACACAAATCACAGATATTCATTATATTTACATTCTGAACACATGTAATATTTCAAGCTATGAATATCCTGGATTTTGCTATAAATTACCCCGATGAGGAAACCTGTCGGGAAAAATTCAAACAACAAAGAGACCAAATGGGAGTTACCTGCCGTCGTTGTAATTGTAAGGAGCATTATTGGCTGGAAAACAAGCAGGCTTACGAATGCAAGCGTTGCCAAGCGCGCCAGACGCTGCGTTCGGGCACGGTCATGCAGCATTCCAACCTGCCATACCGTTACTGGTTCGTGGCCATGCACCTGCTCACGGCTACCAAGGGCTCCTTTTCCGCCGCCGAGATACAGCGACAGCTGGGGCACAAGCGTTACCAGCCCATATGGGAAATGGTCAATAAACTGCGTGACGTGATGGGCAAGCGTGACGACAAGTACACGCTCGAGGGCGCCATCGAGCTGGACGACGCCTTCTTTTCCACCGAGATATCCGTTGAAGAGAAGGAGAAACCGTTGAAACGCGGCCGTGGAAGCCAAAAAAAGACCAAGGTCCTGGTGATGGCTGAAAGCAAAACGGTTGAAAACCCCAAACCGGGTAAAAAACCCAAGAAGGCCGGATACCTGAAGATGAAAGTCATCAACGACTTGAAAGCCGATACAATTACAAAGAATGTCAAAGAGCATGTCGAAAGCACGGCGGATCTGACCACCGATGATTCAACTTCTTACACTAAATTGAAAGAACATGTCCATTCACACACGACATCCGTTGTTCCACACGAGGAATTGCCTAACGTGCTGCCTTGGGTACACACCGCGATCAGCAATGCCAAACGACAGCTCCTGGGCGTGTATTACAAGGTAAAACCCGAGTATTTACAGTACTACCTCAATCAGTTCTGTTACAAGTTCAACAGGCGTTACTTCGGCGAGAACCAGTTTGACAGGCTGTTGATAGCCGCCGTATCGTGTGCGCCTGATTTCAAATCAAGAATTTACAATAGGAACTATTGCGGATAATCATTTAAAATTTTAACTTTGACAATTGGAAAATTGAAGTAATAAATGACGACAAAAACAGAAACAAAACAATTTCAATACGAAATACAAGCCTATCAAGAGGATTGTGTAAATAATATTATCAGTCTTTTTGAAAGTCTTCGCCAGAAAGCAAACTTTAAAGAGGTGTTGACAGCACACCACAAAAAGAATAAATATAACTTTCCAGTTCAAGACACTAAAAATATTGACATTATGATGGAAACGGGAACGGGGAAAACGTTCACGTTTATCAAAACGATTTTTGAACTGAGTAAGCATTTCGGCTACAAAAAATTTATCATTCTTATCCCTACTGTTCCTATTCGCGAGGGAACAAAAACAAACCTAGAGGATACCAAAGATTATTTTAAAAGCTTATACGCCAACGAAAAAGAAAAGGAAATTGAAACCTTTGTTTACGAAGGTGGAAATATTTCAGCCGTTAGACAATTTATTGGCACTTCGCATTTATCGGTTTTGGTAATGACACCAAGTTCATTCAGCCACAAAGACAATATCTTAAACCGACCATTAGAAAAAGACATTAACACGCCTGAATTATTTGTAAACAATCAAGAACCGCCAAAATCATATTTGGAATGTTTGAAACGACTAAATCCAATCGTGATAATGGACGAACCTCACCGCTTTGAGGGTAACGCTTTTAAAACATATTTTGAAGGTTTTGAAAATTACTTTTTGCGTTTTGGTGCTACATTCCCCAAAAAGAAAGACAGTTTGCCTTTATCCAATGTAGCGTATGTGTTAGACAGCATTTCTTCGTTCCGACAAAGTTTGGTAAAGAAAATTGTTGTTTATACGCAAGACGTAGTTGAGAACACAGACACACTCATTGGCATTGAAAAAGTAGGAACAGTCAACAAAGCCTTTGTAAGCACTTTAACCAATGGAATTATTGCAAGACGGGAATTAGGCGTAGGGGCAGTTTTCAACGGTAAAAGCATAAAGAAAATAAACAAAGACACCATTGTTTTAGCAGACGACACCATTGAAAAAGTTGATTATTCTTTGTCGGACGAATCATTGCGGGCAATGATTAAAGAAACAATCAAAATTCATTTTGAGAAAGAAAAAGGTTTGTTTGAGCAAGGCATAAAAGCTTTAACCTTGTTTTTTATGGAAAGCGACACCAGTTTATTTCGAGGAAGCAATCCAAAAATCAAGAACTTTTTTGAAGAAGAATACAAAAAGCAATACACCGAAATTGTAAGCAAGCTTGACCAAACAAGCGACTATTATAAATTCT
Source organism: Bacteroidota bacterium (assembly GCA_029558435.1). Next base: position 4,090 of record JAKQEZ010000247.1, on the reverse strand, counting down.
TGCAAAACGATTTTGATAGCGAAAACACTTTACAAGTTCACAAAGGATATTTTTCAGGCGACAAAGGAAACGCAGACGAAAAAGTAAAAGCAGGAGTTGACGAAATTCTGAAAGACAAAAAGAAATTGCTATCGTTTGAAAGCCCTACACGTTTCATTTTCTCCATTTGGGCATTGCAAGAAGGTTGGGACAATCCAAATGTTTTCACAATCTGTAAACTTTCCAATCAAGGAAGCGAAATATCAAAATTGCAACAAATTGGAAGAGGTTTACGCATTTGCGTAAATCAAAACTTACAGCGGAACACACTTAAAAATTTGAATGACGACCAAGAAGCATTTTGGAAAATCAACAACCTTGATGTAGTTGTATCAAGCAAAGAACACGGCTTTGTTGAGGCAATTCAAAATGAAATTTTAAGCAACTCATTCTTGATTTCTGAAACATTCACAGAACAAGAACTCATTAAAACACTCAAAGAAAAATCAGGTTTTGACGATGATACAATTGTTACTTTGGTTGATGATGTGCTGAAGGACAAGAAAATGATTGTTCGCAAGGCAATTGTTGACGGACAAAAGATTTACGAAAAATCGCCTGAATTTTCAGCTATTCTAAAAGAACAAAATTTGCCCGAAGAACAAGTGAAAGCCATTGAAAGCCTGTTTGCTACCGACACAAACACTTATGTTCAGAAAGCTGATAAGAAAAAAGAGAAAAAGAAAGTTTTCATAAAAGCAACCCACTTACAAGAGTTTCAAAATCTTTGGAACGCTATCAATAAAAATGCTTTCTATGTTTTAGAAACTTTAACCGCAGAGCAGGAAAGCCAACTGATACAAAACATAAAAACACAAATTGAAGCCGTAAACATTGAAGAGATTCTATTGCAAACCATTCGTGCAGAACTAAACGTGAACAAAATTGGCGAACAAGGAGGAATTACAGAAAGGCTAACCGACACCGTTTCATACAAAAGCAAAGTTGACTATTTAGAATTGGTTCGCACTTTATCAAACAACACCAAAACCCCTATTTCATTTGTTGTAAAGATTTTCAATGCTTTAAGTGATGACTTCAAAACCAAAATGCTCTGCAACAATCCTGAACAGGCACAAAGGGAAATTTCCGAAATAATCAACAAGAACTTAATTGCAATGCTCAAAGCAAACATTAAGTATGACGGTATTAACGGAACAGGTTTGCCAAATGTATTCAAAACCGAAAAAGGGAAAACCTATTTAGATACAGGAAGCGTTGGCAAATTTCAAAAAGACATTTCAGGCGATTTCAATTTAAAATCCAAATGGGTATTTGAAGAAGTGATTGAATATGACAGTGATTTTGAATTAGAAATTGTGGAGCAAGACCCCGACATTGACAGCATTGAAATTTTCGGCAAACTTCCACGCCTAAAAATCAAAACACCATTGGGTGATTACAACCCCGATTTTTGCTATGCTATCAAAAGCACCGAAGGCAACAAAATATTTCTTGTAGTGGAAGCCAAAGGCTATAAATCGTCAACTGCAATTCCAGTAGATGAAAAAGGCAAGATTGACTTTGCCAAAAAATATTTTGAGGCATTAGGCGAGCACTACAAAGACCAAAACATTAAGATTTCATTTAAAGAACGTATCAATAAAGCGCAATTAGCGGCATTGATAAAAAGCTAAGTATTATGAAAAAAGATATAGTTTATAAACTAACCGAAAATTTTGAAGATTTTCTTCACAAAACAGAAGATGGAGTAGAATTTTGGTTAGCCAGAGATTTGCAGCACTTACTCGGTTATGGCAAATGGGATAATTTCCAGAATGTAATTAGCAAAGCTAAAACGGCTTGCGAAATATCAGGTCAGGATATTGCAGACCATTTTGCCGATGTCGGGAAAATGGTTGAGATTGGTTCGGGAGCACAAAAAGAAATTGATGATGTAATGCTTACGCGTTTTGCTTGTTACTTAATAGCTCAAAATGGTGACCCAAGAAAAGAACAAATTGCTTTTGCCCAAGCATATTTTGCTATTCAAACTAGAAAAGCCGAACTCATTGAGCAAAAAATATTAGAAATCGAAAGGGTTCAAGCCCGAAATAAATTAGCTGAAACCGAAAAAGAGCTTTCACACGTTATTTTTCAGCAAACAGGTGGTAACGAAAACTTTGCTTTAATCAGAAGTAAAGGCGACCAAGCTTTATTTAATAGAACCACACAACAAATGAAAGATAAATGGGGCATAAAGAACAAACCTTTAGCCGATTTTATGCCAACCATTTTGCTAAAAGCCAAAGATTTTGCTACAGAAATTACCATTTTCAATGCCAAGCAAAAGCAAATGAAAACCGAAGGTCAAATTTCCAATGAGCATATTACCAATAATAAAACGGTTAGAAATACTTTGATTTCTCGTGGTATTGTTCCCGAGAACTTGCCACCAGAAGAAGATGTGAAAAAGATTGAACGCAAATTAAAATCTGAAGAAGTAAAGTCATTAAAAGAGAACAAAGGATTTAAAAACAACAACAAAGAATAGTATGGCAGAACAAGATTTTATAAAAGCAGGATTTACGGTTGTTGGCACAGAAAACAACGAAAACAAATTGTTGTGTTTTCTAAAAGAAAACTACCCAAGCGTAATTAAGGACAACGAAATTGACCTGCAAGAACTTAAAGCTATTGCAGGTTTGCCTATTGATGAAAAGGTAAACGGTTACGGTTTAAACTTTGTAGGCAGAAACTTTGCCCGAGCTAAATATGCTCAAAAGACAGAAAAGGAATTACGCCTGAATACCACGTTGAGCAAGAATATTGACACAACAGAAAATTTAGTGCTAAAAGGCGACAACCTCGACAGTTTAAAAATTCTGAAAAACCACTACAGCGGAAAAATAAAATGTATCTACATTGACCCACCATACAATACAGCAGGTGATGAGTTTGTTTACCCAGATAAATTTGATAAAGAAGAAGCAGAAGTTTTGGGCTTGGCAAACCTAAGCGAAAGCGATTTTGCTAGAATGGAATTTAGTTTTAAAACCAAAAAGAGCCACAATGGTTGGTTGGCATTTATGTATCCTCGTCTATTATTGGCAAGAGACTTGTTGAGCAAAGACGGGGTTATTTTTATAAGCATTGACGATAATGAACAAGCAAACCTAAAACTACTTTGCGATGATGTTTTTGGAGAGGAGAATACAGAAACATATATTTGGAATTTATCAGATTTTGAAGAAAGTTCTTTTACTAAAACAGCTTCTAATACTGTAAGACAAGAACACGAATATATAATTGCTGCATTTAAAAATGAAAAGATTTTAAAGAGATATACAGAATACCGTTTTCTTAATAGGGATGATTTTTCAAATCCTGATAATGATCCACGAGGTCCTTGGATGTCTGGTAATATTTCTCGAAATGGTATAAAAACAACAACAGGTTCTAAGTATTTTAAAATAATATCACCTACAGGTAATGAATATACTCGTAATTGGACTGTATCAAAAGATGAATATGATGAATTAGTGAAAGACAATAGGATATATTTTAGTAGAGATGGTGATGGTGTTCCAAGGATTAAAATATTTAAAAATGAACCTTCAAATTCAATTCAAAGCTCAATATTTAGTGGTTTAAAGACCTCAATTACAGGTAAAAATCAAATAAAGGAACTGTTTAATGATATGATAATGTTTGATTTTCCAAAACCAACAAATTTATTACAAAGAATAATTACATTGACTACTGATGAAAACGATATAATCCTTGACTTTTTCGCAGGTAGTGGCACAACTGGTCACGCAGTAATGCAATTAAACGCAGATGATGGTGGAAACCGAAAATTTATTTTGTGCCAAATTGATGAACCAATCAAAGAAGGCAAACCGGCTTACAAATTTTGCATTGAGAATAATTTACCGCCCGTAATTTCAAGTATAACCATTGAACGTTTGAAAAGAGCAGGAGAAAAAATCACAAAAGACATTGAAACAGAAAACAGCAAAACAGGATTGTTTGAGGAAGACAAAAAACAAGTTCCTGATATTGGCTTTAAAGTATTTGACAGTGTAGAAGCCCCAAAACTGAAAGTTGA
>JAKQEZ010000147.1 GCA_029558435.1 Bacteroidota bacterium | reverse complement strand
AAAGAGAACTTCCCATGCACTATTAAAATTACAAGAGAATCCATATTCATTTTTAGCACTCTTTTTATTTGAAAAGACTCACTAAAAACAAAATTAAAAGCACCACTTGAAATTTAGCCGAGACAATGTGTGCTAACGGTTTGCAAACAGGCGTATGCTGCCAACTTTCAACATTATTGTCAAGGTGCAACTTTGTCAGGCAGTTACGCTTGTTTGCTGTTAGCCACTGGGCAATGTTTCATTCAATTTTATTATTGTACCACCATTTTTGCATATCCATATTAACTTTATAAACACGGATATTACAATTTTTATTATTTATAGCATCATTTTCCCACACTTTTACATGGTCTTTGTTTAACCTACCTGTCCATAAAGTCCAAAATATGAAAATATAGTAATCAGTAGAGTCTTCAATTTGAATATTTACATTATCACCATTTAAATCCTTAAGTTTTTCAGATAAGTCATTAAACATTAATAAGCTGTCGTAATTATTTTTGCTATCAGTAGAAAGTAAAGAAATAAATGAAAATGCTTTCGCATTGCATTGATTATCTTCTCTATATTTTATCAATTTCCCAGATTTGTCAAAAACTAATATTTCTGGAATATCCTTTGCGATTTTTTTTTCTTTAATAGCCCAATACCAGTCATTTTCATCAAGGCAATATATGTTGTCTTGGATTAATCCTTTTTTTTTGCAAAAATTAATTATAGATTCTTTATCTTCTATTCTTGGTTGATGATAACCATAAAATTTCAAAAGAATAGTCTTACAGCTAAAGAATGAAAAACCGAAAAATATAACGATAAAAGGAAGAATGATATTCTTCCTTTTATCGTTATTTAAAAACCTCAGCATGGTTCAGATGGTGTTTCAACTTTTTTTCCAAGTTTTACCAATACAGTCGTCTTTCCCCAAATGGATCGAATGTAATCCATTTTATACTCTCCTCTTAAAATGGTAACAGAGTCAAAACCTAAGGCGGCGGCTGCCTCTTTTGGAAGTTCGCTTTCTTCGTCAACAAAGAAAACATCTCCATATTTCCTTGGCCTTTCAATGAATTCAATTTCCATTTTCTCACATTTTTCATCTAATGTAAGTTTTGCTCTTTCTCCCAAAGAAATATCAATGCTGCCTTTACACCATCCGAATCCTGTACAATCGTATTTTTTTCTTCCAACAACGATCGTAATTGTAATTGTTACTGCCATAAAAAATAGTTTTAAAGTTACAATAGCAAAAGTAATAAAATTTTCAACAATAAAAAAATCAGTAAATTTTCTTATAATCTTTTTTTTCTTGCCTTGTGGCTAACGGGCGGCGGTAAGGTTAGTTGCCGATTTCGAAGCACTTTCCTATCAAGTTACAACTACTTTTGATACGAGCTATGTCGCTCGAATACCCACTGCGCCGGCAATTAACTATACCGCGTGTTGGCAACTGGTGTTCATTCATATCTGTCTGTTTGTCATTAATTTAGCTTTTATTTTCAAGTCATTGTCAATCTGCACCAACCTATCCACGAAGCACAAATTTATTTTGTTTTTTTGAGCGTTAGACAAAATGGCTTTGCCAAAGTGCGTTGTAAAGGCGGAAGCTCTTTTGCAAGCCTTTGGTTTAAGCGTTGGCTTGTGTGGGCTTGCAAATGTGCTTACGACTGTGGGACGGCTTTTCATTCTCTTGTCAAATTATCAGCTAATAACTCAGCTTGTTTTAGTACCGTATCAATTGCTTTTTGCTGTTTGTCTGGTGGATAACCATATTTGTTTAATGTCCGCCTTACAAGAACCATAAGTTTCGCCCGTGCACTTTCTCTAATTGTCCAGTCTATTGTTGCGTTTGCTCTCACTTTGTCAGCTATTTCTTTCGCAATTTCTTTTAAAGTCTCGTCTCCTAAAACATTTACTGCACTGTCATTTACTTCAAGTGCATTGTAAAAAGCAACTTCATCATTATTCAGTCCGAGTTTTTCTCCTTCCTTGTCTGCTTCTTTAATTTGTTTTGCAATGTTAATGAGTTCCTGAATGATTTCAGCCGTTGTCAGCAAGTTGTTTTGGTAGCGTTTAATTGCACCTTCCAACATTTCTAAAAGTTTCTTGCTCTTTACAAGGTTTGTTTTAGCTCTTACTTTAAGTTCGTTATTCAGAATCTTTTTCAGCAATTCAATTGCTAAATTCTTGTGTTGCATTCCCTGAACTTCCAAAAGAAATTCATCTGATAAAATCTCCAGTCCTGAAATTTCGGGCTTGTCGATTCCTGCGGCATCAAAAATGTCAATCACCTTGTCGCTGCTCAAAGCTTCATCAACAATTTGTTTAATGGCTGTTTCAATTTCTACATCTGTTCTACCGCCGCCTGTTGGAGCATCAAATTTTGCCAACCTTGCTTTCATTGCTTGGAAAAACGCAACTTCGGGCAAATGCGGTTGTACTTCTTCTTTGGTGATGCAAAGCGAAAGTGCCTGACTTAATAAACTTACTTCTCTGATAAACCTTTCTTTGCCGTCCTGTAAACCCAATATGTGTTCTTCTGCTTGCAGAATGATGGAGAGTTTTTCCTGTGCATCTACAACAAAGAATCTGCGGTAATTGAATTTGAAACTGCCTTCATAATATGCTTCAGGTTCTTCCACCAAAATATCATTGCGGGTGATGCTGTCCTCATTGAACATTTGCTGAACGACTTCCAATTTCTCTTTGAAAATCTCAAATGCCTTTTCAATGTTTTCTGCCGGGTCGCCTTTTCCGCCTGCTTCTCCATAAAAAGAGAGTGCTTTTTTCAAATCTGTTCCAATGCCCAAATAGTCCACAATCAAACCACCTGGCTTGTCTTTGAAAACACGGTTTACTCTTGCAATTGCTTGCATCAGGTTGTGGCCTCTCATTGGCTTGTCAACATACATGGTATTCAAGCAAGGAGCATCAAAACCAGTCAACCACATATCCCGAACAATTACCAATTTCAATTCATCAGCAGGGTCTTTTATTCTTTCAGATAAATCTCTACGCTGTTGCTTTGTAGTGTGATGTTTTGATATTTCAGGACCATCCGCACTGTTGGTTGTCATTACCACTTTTATAGCTCCTTTGGTCAAATCGTCATTGTGCCAATCGGGGCGAATAGCAATAATTTCTTTGTATAGGTCGGCTGCAATTCTGCGACTCATTGCTACAATCATTGCTTTGCCTTCAAATACAGTTTGTCGTTTTTCAAAATGTAATACAATGTCTTTTGCTAAATTTTTCACTCGGTCGTGATGCCCAACAATGGCTTCTAACTTTGTCCACTTAGCTTTTGCTTTTTGTTTTTCTGTGAGTTCTTCGTCTTGCTCTAATTCTTTATCAAATTCTTCAATTAATCGTCTGCCTTCTTCGTCCAGATTCACTTTTGCCAAACGACTTTCATAGAAGATTTTTACCGTTGCTCCGTCATCAACGGCATCTTTAATGTCGTAGCGGTCAATATAGTTTCCAAAAACCTGTGGCGTGTTTACATCTGTGCCTTCAATGGGCGTTCCTGTAAAACCAATGTAGGTTGCATTGGGCAAAGCATCCCGCATATATTTTGCAAAACCATACGCAATGCGTTTTCCAATTACTTCTTTAGTTTCTTTGTCTTTCTCATCAATCAATTTTGCTTCAAAACCGTATTGTGTTCTGTGTGCTTCATCGGCAATCACCACCACATTTTTACGGTCGGAAAGTTGGTCGTAAACTGATTTGTTGTTTTCGGGTAAAAACTTCTGAATGGTTGTAAATACTATTCCACCGCTTGCCACTTTCAACAATTCTTTCAAATGCTCTCTGTTTTCTGCCTGAACGGGTTCTTGTCTTAGCAACTGAACGGATGAAGCGAAAGTGTCAAACAACTGGTCGTCCAAATCATTACGGTCTGTAATTACCACAATGGTTGGATTTTTCATTTCGGGAGAAGTAATTAGTTTTCCTGAATAGAAAACCATACTCAAACTTTTGCCAGAACCTTGCGTATGCCAAACGACACCGCCTCGTTTGTCTCCGTTTTCGCCTGATGCGTTAATAGTTGATTGAACGGCTTTATTTACTGCAAAGAATTGATGATATGCAGCTAATTTCTTTACGGTTTGAATTTGTATTAATCCTGTTTTTGTATCTTCCTTTTTCGATTTCTCAAACACAATGAAGTTGCGAACCAAATCCAAAAGTGTTGCAGGTTGCAACATACCTTTCAGTAAGGTTTCTAATTGTGGTTTAAATCGAGATGCTTCTTTGATGCCGTCTGCCGTTTTCCAAGTCATGTAACGACTTAAATCTGCTGAAACACTTCCCGCTTTACATTCCAAACCATCTGATAAAATGCAGATGGCGTTGTATGTAAACAAACTAGGAATAATGGCTTTGTAAGTTTGTATTTGCTGATAAGCACTTTTGATGTCTGCATTTTCACTGGCAGCATTTTTCAACTCTATAACAACCAAAGGCAATCCGTTTACAAACAGCAACACATCAGGGCGTTTATTCTGATTGTTTTCAATGATGGTGTATTGATTTACAACCAAAAATTGATTGTTGGTAGGATTTTCAAAATCTATCAAAGCCACTTCGTGGCTTCGTTCGTAACCTTTCTGTTGATAAGGAATTTTTACTTTTTCAACTAACAAGCGATGAAATTCTTCATTATTGTGAAGCAAATCCGGCGAAGCAATCCGCAATACTTTTTGAACGGCTGCTTCCTGTGCATCTAATGGAATGGTCGGATTTATTTTGGCAATGGCGGTTCTTAATCGACTGAGTAAAACAACCTGACTGAAACTTTCTCTTTCACAAAAAAGCCCTTCGGGTGAAATTTCTTTGCCGTTGGCATATTCCCATCCTTGCGATTGTAATATTTCAATCGCTGACTGTTCGATGATATTTTCTGTGATGGGTTTCATTAAACTAAAGCATCAACTGTATTGAATAAAATTTGAGCATCAGCTTGGTTAGCTTGCTGTTCCTGAACTGCTGAAGCTGCAACTGTTTTGTTGATATATTGTTTTTGAAAATTCGTGAAAGAATCAATTGCCGCATTTGTTCCCTGACCTGAACGGTCATAAGTTCTGCAAGCACAAACGCAAATTGTACAACCGTCATTAATCAATGCTTCTAAATTGTCATGGACTAAATCAAATGTGTCACCTGAACTTGTAATCCCTATTAGTTTTCCTTTTTTTGTAAATACGGTTCTAAAATCACCACCTTGGGGGTTAAAAGTTGTACTTACAATTTGATAACCATTTTGTATTAGCAATCCATGAAGCAACCTAATTGTGGTTGATTTGCCTGAATTACCTCTGCCTCTTAATGCGAATATATTCATAGCTTTTTATTTTAATCCCGGCAATAATTTTTGCAACCATTCAAATTGCTTTGCTTCATTTGCTGGTTGACTCCAACTGCCTTTGTATTGTTGTATATAATCTAATGCTTGTCTAACTCCAGGTCTGTTGCCTGCAATACTGTTCAAGGTTTTCAAAAACCTTTCATAAGTATCTTCATTTCCCCAATAAACCAAATTGATAATATCTTTTTCCATTAGATAGGATTCAAGAGGGTAGCCAGCAAAAGCATTCCAATGTTTGCACAAACGAATTGTATTGCGAATTACATTATTACCGTATTGTGTGTTTTTTGATGCTAAACTTTCGTTTATGTCGTTTGGGGTAGTGCTTCTCCATGTATCGCCAGAACCGGGAATGTAATAAGTTTTCCAAATAAATTCCTCAGTATAGGCCGGAACTATATCAAACATTATGTGGTTGAGTTCAAGCTTTATTACAGGAAAATCCTTTTTAGAAACTGAATTTGGATATGCAACTGAAACCACATCTAGTAACCATTTGCGGTAAGTTCCGGGTGTGTATTTGGCTGTTGATGTGTTAAATACAACCATCAAATCTACATCAGAATTGGGGTCGTACTTTCTTGGTAAAATTGTATTTCGAGTAAACGAACCAAAACGAATAAACTCTTTGATATTGCTACCAAGTTTATCTTTTAATACCTTTTCTAATTGACCTAACGATGCCTTTATTTTATCTCGTTCAGTATCGTTTTGAGAAAGCACCAATTCATTTTGGGCAAAGGCTACAAGTTTGCTGTTTATACTCATTTTTCTATTTCTTTTAAAAACCAGTTGTCAGTTTCAGGGTCTTTCCTTTCAATTGCCTTTTTTGCCCACTTTCTTGCAAAGCCCGGAATTTCTGGTTTTTCGGTTTTATCAAACTGGCTCACATTTTTACTTAATTGTTCTACTTGTGATTTATCACACTCACTTAAAAAATAGCAGCTTCGAATTTCTTTGTGCAATGCCAAATAATTTTCTGCTGCTTCCTTGTGTTTTGCTCTGTAATTCTTGCCTTCGCCTTCGTTCCAAATTAAAAGTGCAATAGTGCCGAATAAACCAACAGCCGAAAACCATTTATCAGCAATTGGATGAATACCAATTATGCCAACTACATTTAAAACCGCACAACACCAAATAGTGTATGTGATTAACTGCCTTCTAAGGTCACACGCTTTGAAATGACCTTTAGCAGAATAAATGGTTTCTTCACCAAGTTTGAGTAGTAGTTCTTTTTCTTGCATTATTCTTCTTCTATTTCTTCAATGTTTATTTTTTTTCTGGTTAATGCTGCTGCACTATTTATCTCAATGAGCTTTCTAATTGGTCTTGCGAAAGATTCATACATTTTAATAGTTTCTGGTGGGGGAACAAGAATATTTACTTTCTTAATTCCTTTTACATTGAGGCTATCTAAGATAGTTCCAATGTCAGTTTCTCTATAAGTTTCAATTTGCATATAAGCACTTAGCAAGTAATTGATTAGATATGCCGGAGTAACTATTCCTTTGTTTGGTCGAACAGCAGTGATATTTCTACCTACTGCAAACCTGCCGTAGAATGGTATTTGAGCTACTGCACCAACCCTTCCAGTGTTCGTAATTACACAATCACCTTCAATAGCTTCAATGTTCCTAGTCCAAAAATTATATTCTTCCTGACTTATAAAATACTTCTCTGTTAAATCAAGGATTCCATCATCAGCAATATTATAAACTTGTAGTAAAAGATTACCTGTATCTTCGGTATTTGCATCAGGTTTTTTACTATGTAAACAATCAACTACAGTGGTTGCATTTTGCAAAGTTTCAAAACGCCATCCCTTAGGAATCTGACCATGAATTGAATTTTCAAAAAGTCCATTATCGGATTTATATGGCTTTAGATTCTTATTTGGAAACTCAAAATCTATAAACCAATAGTGAAAAAGTGTTCGACTTAACTCCAATAAATTACTGATATTAAGATTTGAGAACTTTGTTGTTGATAGTTCCTTATATCCAATTTTGTAAAATTCATTTTGTATTTCTTTCTCTAAAGAGATTCGCATCTCTTCATCTATCTTGATGTTCTCAAGTATTGCGGTCATGTTTTCCTTGAAGTCGACACGAATTTTTAAATCAGTCTCTAATTCTATGTATTTGTTTGGGGATAAATTAAAGTCCTTATTTGAAATTTCTGAGAGTGTTACTGATTTGCAAAAGCCAGGAACATCTTTAAAGGTTGATTTTAGTGATTTCCAGTTGTGATATGTCCCGGAAATGAAATCTAAATCATCTTGTGTTAAAATTCTTTGGTTTTTGTCAATTAATGTTCCCTTTTTTCTTGCATCAATTAACAATACTTCTTTCTCCCTTTTTCTATATCCTTTCTGTTCATGTTTATTTCGAGTTAAAAACCAAAGGCAAGCGGGAATTGATGTATTATAAAATAGCCTGTTTGGCATTGCTACAACACAATCAACCAAATCCTCTTCAAGTATCTTTTTTCTTATTTCTCCATCACCGCTATTTGTAGCCGATAGAGATGAATTACCTAATACAAATCCAGCAAAACCGCTTTCTTTCAAGTGATAAAGAAAGTGTTGAACCCATGCAAAGTTCGCATTTCCTGCTGGTGGCACACCATAAATCCATCTGGCATCTTTTTGTAATAGGTCACCACTCCAGTCACTGTCATTAAAAGGAGGATTAGCAATAATGTAATCGGCCTTCAGGTCTTTATGGGCATCATTCAAAAAACTTCCTTCGTTGTTCCATTTCACATTACTGCTGTCAATGCTTCTAATGGCAAGGTTCATCTTGGCCAGTCGCCATGTTGTTTGATTGCTTTCCTGTCCATAAATAGAAATATAGTCGGCAGGGTTTAAAGAAAGTTTTTTACCGTTATTTTTCTTGTAATAATCTTGGTGATGCTTAATAAATTTTTCACTTTGTACAAACATTCCACCGCTACCGCAGCAAGGGTCAAAAACTCTGCCTTCGTATGGTTCAAGCATTTCAACTAAAAGTCGCACTACACTTTCAGGTGTGTAGAATTGTCCGCCTTTCTTGCCTTCTGCTAAAGCAAATTCGCCCAAAAAGTATTCAAACACCCTTCCCAATATGTCTTTGCTTTGAGCTTCTTTTGTACCCAATGTAGCGGTGCTTACCAAGTCAACCAGTCCGCCCAAACTACCTTTATCTAATTTCTCTTGTGCATAAACTTTTGGCAAAACACCTTTCAGAGAAGGATTGTCCTTTTCAATGGCGTCCATTGCTTCATCAATGTCTTTGCCTATTGTCGGCAGTTTTGCTCTGCCTTGCAGCCAAGTCCAACGGGCAGAAGGTGGAACATAAAAAACTTTCTCAGCTACATATTCATTTTTGTCTTCGGGGTCGGCTCCTTCGTATTCTCCTTTGCCTTCTTTTAGTTTACTAAAAAGTTCTTCAAAAGCATCTGAAATATATTTGAGAAAAATCAATCCCAACGCTACATGTTTATATTCGGCTGCATCCATATTTTTACGGAGCTTGTCAGCCGCTTTCCAAAGTTTTTTCTCTAAAGGTTCTTCAACCGTTTCTTTTGCTTTTTTTGCCATTTAATATTCTTGTGTTTTTTATTAATTCAATTTTTCATTAAAGCTCAAAAGTAACAATTTAGCACGGGTGCGTCAGCAAGATTGCACTCTTTGGTTAAGCTTTGGTTTCAGCGTTAGCTTGTGAGGCTTTGCCAATGTGTGCAATGTGGGTGGGGTTTCCTTCTTCTTTTTTTGCGGGGGGAAGAAAAAAACAAAATAAATTTCCATCAAATTTGCACTGTCCTGTCATAAAGCTAAATTTTTTCTTTCATTTTTAATTATCACTATCGTTTCAGTCTGGTCGTCTGTCTTTTTACACTTGTTGCCAACGGTCGAGTGTATGTGCCGTAAGGGATTGCGGAGTAGTTCCCTGTCCACCGACACGAAAGTTTGAGCGGGCTACAATGCTTGAATACCCACTGAAACCCTTATGGCATATACACTTTGTTGTGCGTTCGGCTTTTATTTATTTCATTTTCTTATTGTAAATTGAAGCAAAGTTACTAATTTTGCATTCAATTATTTAGATTTTTTTCATTATGTATTACAGCAGACCTTGGACGACTATCTAAGTGATAGACAGTCCCAAATAAATTTTCCATAATCTTTTTGGCAAGACAAACAGCCTATGTTTTGGTGTGTCGTCATTTTTAATGAAGGCATTTCTTTGTCATAGTTGCTCTGTCAGGTAATACTGTCTTTCACATCGCTACGATTTGAATTCAAGTATTCACCTGTAAGAAGTCATAATGAATAAA
>JAKQEZ010000136.1 GCA_029558435.1 Bacteroidota bacterium | reverse complement strand
TGTAATCTCTATCGAAAATTCTAAGATTCTCAGGCTTCTTGGCTGTGTCTTTTTGAAATTCATCTTTAATGCCAATGGCAATAGAACTCTTGCCTTTACCATTGTAACCAAATAGAATGTTTTTGGCACGAAAAAGTAAGTCGTTGGGATTTGTATAGCCAACAAAAGATTTGAGAGTGAAGTTATTTAGCTTAGTTATCATTTTACTTCAAATTTGCTAAAACACAATCTTCACATCTTCTTTATAATTCTGCAATGTTCCGTTTAGGCTGGCTGTCCAACCGTCAATAAATACTTTGCCGTTTTTAATAGCGTTTGAAAAATCATCACTGGTTATTTGCTCGCTGTTGGTTATGTAATAATGGTTGCCGATTTTGTAAACGCAATCTTTTACTACTTCTTCGGGAACTTGTGTTGGCTCGTCTAAACCAACGGTGAAAATCATATTGTAAATGCGACTTAAAGCATCTGTTTCATTCTCTGTGATTGAAATTTGTCCTTTGTCATCTACTTTCAGTTTTGGTGCTTCAACGCTGTTAAATACTTTAAAGCCAATATCGGGAACTTGTTTTTTGTCCTCGTCAAATAGTTCGTTTTTACCGTTTTCGTTTTCAACGTCTTTAACTATTTTCTCACCTGCTCTTTTCAATCGTTCAATTGTTATGCTTGAGATAACTGGCTCCAAGTTGTTAGCAATACAAAAGTCATACGCTTCTTTTTTCTTTGCTGGGTCAATTGGTTCATCAATTTGACAGAGAATATATCGTCTGTTACCACCGTCTTTATTTAACTCCATTACTGCGTGTCCTGTTGTTCCTGAACCTGCAAAGAAGTCAAGTATTATATCATCATCATTTACAAGGAAATTTATTAGATATTTTATGAGTGAAACAGGTTTAGAAAAATCAAATACTTTGCTTCCAAACAATTCTTCAAGCTGGCTTGAAGCTGTCTCGTTGGTGTCAACGTTTCCGTTCTCTTTATCTAAAAGCGGTGTGATAATTTTGTCTCTAATATGATTTGTAGGGGTTTTATAGCTTTCATCTTCAAAACGCTGAAACCTAATAGAAAACTTTTTAGACTTCACAATAAATGTAGTTCCTTTTTTTACTTCTGCATCAAGGAAAGATTGTTGCCATTTAAATCTACCTTCAATTGATAAATCTTTGTTTGATACTTTGTCTTTTATTTCTATTGTTTCTAAAAGTTTGATTCTATGGTAAGTTCCTGCTTGGTAAACACCATCTTCTAAATTGAACTTAACTTTATCTTTTGGAATAACTAATTGACCAACTTTGTTTCCATCATTTAATAATGGTTGGTCACCACCATCAAGTTCTTCACCAAAATACTTGTAACTGTTTTTATTTTTCTCGTAGCATAAAATATATTCGTTTGTTTTCCTTGACTTATGAGATAATGCTGGTGGAGTTGCTGTTTTCGTCCAAGAAAATAATTCAACAAAATTTTCTTCTCCAAAAACATCATCGCAAAGCAATTTCAAGTTTGATTGTTCATTATCATCAATGCTTATGAAAATTGCACCATCATTACTTAACAGGTCTCTTGCTAATAACAAACGTGGATACATAAAAGCTAACCAACCGTTGTGACTTTTCTTTGTTTTAAAACTAAAATCCATTCGTGCAAAATCGCTTTCGCTCAAATTTGCCAAGCCCAAAACTTCTGCTTCTTCTTTATCAAACTTGTCAGGGTAAACAAACTCGTCTTTATCCGTATTATATGGAGGGTCTATGTATATACATTTTATTTGACCGCTATAATGGTTTTTGAGGATTTTCAAACTGTCGAGATTGTCGCCTTTCAGCACCAAATTTTCGGTTGTGTCAATGTTTTTGCTCAACGTGCTATTCAGACGTAATTCTTTTTCAGTCTTTTGGGCATATTTTGCCCTCGCAAAGTTTCTGCCTACAAAATTTAAACCATAGCCGTTTACTTTTTCGTCAATTGGTAAACCCAAAACGGTTTTTAGTTCTTCTAAATTTAACTCGGTATCTCTAATTACGTTTGGGTAGTTCTCTTTCAGAAAACTCAAAAGCTTGTTTTCGTTGGTTTCAGTTCCAACTACTGTAAAGCCTGCTTTTATAAAATCTTGTTCTGCCATTTTCTTATGCGTTGTTTATCAATGCCGCCAATTGCGTTTTATTGATTCGTTCTTTAAATGAAATTTTTATGTCTTGGTCTTTGTAGTGTTCGGCTAAGGCTTCAAAATACTTTTTAGCAAAGTCAATTTTCCCTTTTTCATCAACTGGAATTGCCGTTGACGATTTAAAGCCTTTGGCTTCTACAACAAGGAAAATTTTGTTGCCCTCTGTGCTTTTTATAGCATAGCAAAAATCAGGGTTGTAATCGCCTAAAGGAGTTTTGATTTTCAGGCGTGGAAGTTTACCGAAAATTTCAATGCTATCCATATCGGGGTCTTGCTCCACAATTTCCAATTCAAAATCGCTGTCATATTCAATCACTTCTTCAAATACCCATTTGGTTTTCAGAGAAAAGTCGTTTGCAATTTCCTTTTGGAATTTCCCAACACTTCCTGTGTCTAAGTATGTTTTTCCTTTTTCTGTTTTGAATACGTTTGGCAATCCTGTTCCGTTAATTCCGTCATACTTAATGTTTGCTTTGAGCATAGCAATTAAGTTCTTGTTGATTATTTCGGAAATTTCTCTTTGTGCCTGTTCTGGATTATTGCAAAGCATTTTGTTTTTAAAATCATCACTCAAAGCGTTAAAAACCTTAACAACAAAGGAAATAGGCGTTTTAGTGTTGTTGGATAAGGTGCGAACCAATTCTAAATAATCTACTTTGCTTTTGTATGAAACGGTATCGGTTAGTTTTTCAGTAATTGCTCCTTGTTCTCCAATTTTGTTTACGTTCAGTTCTGCACTAATGGTTTGCAACAAAATTTCTTCAATGTTTACCGCTTCAATTTGTGTTTTTATGTTTTGGATTAGTTGGCTTTCTTGTTCTTCGCTTAGAGAATCTAAAATATAAAAGGCGTTCTTGTTGATTGTGTTCCAAAGGTTTTGAAACTCTTGCAGGTGCGTTGGTTTTATGTAAACTTTCTTTTTCTCTTTTTTCTTATTGCCATCTTGAATATATGCGTTGGTATCAGTCGCAAACAAACTTTCAAGGGCTTTCACTTGTTCATCAGGCAGATTTTGTTCTTTAAGCAGCTTAGAAAAGTCTGCAGATTTTTCATAAATCTTTTGACCGTCAACAATTGCCTTGCGAACAATCATTTTCTTTTCTTTCAGAATATCATCCACCAAAGTAACTACTGTATCATCATCAAAACCAGATTTTTCTTTAAGTGTCTTAATGAGTTCTTGCTCTGTAAAGGTTTCTGCAATCAGAAATGAGTTGCTTAAAATTTCATTTTGAATTGCCTCAACAAAACCGTGTTCCTTGCTTGATACCACTACATCGAGGTTATTGATTTTCCAAAAAGCTTCTTGGTCGTCATTCA
>JAKQEZ010000102.1 GCA_029558435.1 Bacteroidota bacterium | reverse complement strand
TATTGAAAGTAAGGAACAGACTGGGAAAATACAAAGTCCGTTTGATAAACTAGCCATGGATACTACTAAAAAATTAAAAGGTAAATGAGTTTCGGAATAATGCCTGGGTATTTCGGTATATTTATATATTTGATTGATAATCAAGGGGTAAATTTTTGGGGAGTTTCGGATAATTAATGTTACCGGCAACCGCTGGGGATAGTGCTAACTTGAAACATTTGTGCTTTTAATTGACAAAAAATATATGAACGAACTTTTACGACAATTAGATTTAATCTACGACAGATACGGTTACGACAGAAAGGAAAATCACAATGGAGTTCGTGTCTATATTTTCCGTAAATCGGTTTATCCTGGAGTTGATATTGTTAAGATAGATGATGATGCAGATATTGAAACTATTAAAAAAGAATTTCAACAACAGAATTACTCAGTTAGAATTCAGGATTTCAAATCAGCACATGAGGCAGAATCACTATTGTTTCGAACATTTTTTCGTGCTGATGGACTTAGACAATCACTCACAAGAAAATATGAAGGTTTTGTCCAGCGACAAATGAGTAACCTCCCCAATGAAGCTAAATACCAATACATCCGAGCGCCATATGAATATTCATTCTATGCAGGTAATGGTATATTGGAAGAAATACAAGTGTATGATGGAAACGATAATTCAAATACTTTAATTGCAAAGGTTGTAGAGTTAATCAATACTCATAAAGGTCCTTTGTTTATCATTATGGAAGCAGCAGCAGGTTTCGGCAAAACCTGTTCTGCATATGAAATCCTAAATGACTTTATTAATGTTTCAGTTGATAAAGTTCCGTTCTTCACTGAACTTTCAAGAAATAGACAAGCAACAATTTTTAAATACATTTTACAGAATGAAATTGAAGAGCAATTTGCCAGTTTGATAAACACACAAGTTGCTATCCATGAAATAAAAAACGGAAGAATCCCTCTAATTATTGATGGATTTGACGAGTTGATTTCAAAAGATTTTTCTTACAAGAAAACTGGATTTCAAGAAGTAGAGACAATGCTTGCAACTATTGTTGATTTACTTCAAGGCGAAGCCAAAATAATTATCACTTCACGAAAGACAGCCATTTTCAACGGAGAGGAATTTTTGAATTGGCTTGATATGCGAAGTAACAATTACTCTTTGGCTCGGTTCACTATCCAAGAACCTACCATAGAAAATTGGTTAGACAATGAACGAATTGAGATAATTGAAGAATCGGGATTGCCTTTGCGACAAATTGCAAATCCTGTTTTGCTATCATATCTCAAACACATAAACATTGATACGCTTAAACAAATTGTTCTTGAGCAGAAATCTATCGTTGATAAATACTTTGATTTTCTTCTTAGTCGTGAGCAGGAAAGACAAGAACTTTTAATACAGCCCGAAACTCAGTTGCATCTTTTTCAACGCATCGTCAGACTAATGACGGAAATGGAATTTAGTAGCGAGTCAAAAGAATTTTTCAAAGGAATGTTTTTGTCATTCGCAAAGACAATTCTTGAAACAGCCCGAAAAATATACCCTTCCGAAATCAAACCAAGTATTGACTTGCTTGCCGACCGATTGACCAACCACGCTTTCTTAGACAGAAAAGGAAGTAAAGCAATTGGCGTTGTAAATGATTTCATATTCGGAACTCTTATTGGCCAAAATTTAATTTCAGGAAAATACTTAGAGCATCAACCTGATTTCGTAAGCAAGTTGCATCAATCATTTGCCGTTCTTGCTGTATCGGCTTTCAAAGTTCAACCAGTGGAAATGCAGTTGAAGCTATGGGAGGTCTTTCACAAAAACCCCTTCCCTTACGACATTCAATTTTATTTCAACATTGACACTCTTTTTAAAAAACAGTTGATGCGGAACTATTACCAAAACTTCATAGAGGGGTTTGAAGTTTGGGAAATTGATTTTGTTCAACAAGGACAATTTAAACAAGTTACTTTTTCTAAGTGCATTTTTCATAATTGCAATTTCAAACTCACCGCTTTTGAATTTTGCAGTTTTGTGAATTGCAGCTTTTATGATTGCAATTTTGACCACTGCGACACAGAATATTCAGATGTTTATTTCACCGAATTGGGCTGTTACGACAACAATGGTTTTATACAATCGCTTTACAACAATCTGCCAGTCGCGGAAGTTGAAACTGTAAATTATCATCAACTTATTTTGGAACGCTTCTTTAAAAAGAATACGACCATTCCGAGAGTGCGAAGTGTTTCACAAATCAAAACTGAACTGAATGACTATGATACTAAGGAAATCGGAAGAACAATTCAGAAGTTGAAGTCAGACGGCTTGATTTTGCTCAATGGCGACCAAGGCTTTATTTCAAAAGAAGGCATTAAATATTATAACGCTCATTTTAGCAATTAAATACCGTATGAATTTAATACTTGGATTGATAGAAAGAGATATAAAGGATAGCATTAACAGCGACCTTCAAAGATTAGGGGTTATGTATCGGCTTTTTTCTCGTGTGAAAGAACCGGAATCCATTGCCGAAAAGATAGGGAGAAAGAAGTATGATGAAACCGGAAAGAAAATGCAAGACATTATCGGCTTCCGTATTGTAACTTACTTTTATGATGATGTGAAACTCCTGTTTGACTTTTTTAGAAAAAGGCTTAAGGAGGTTGGCTATGAGTTTGACGAAGCAAAGACAAATGTGTTTGAGCCTTTGCGCAAAAATCTTGTTTGCAGTTTTACAGGTGAAAATTCCATACGCTTTTTAGACCTTTTGGTAACTGACCCGAACTACAAGTTGGTTGATTCTACTTTTGAGATTCAATTCAGAACGACCTTTTCTGAGGGCTGGCATGAAGTAGAACACAACATGCGTTACAAATGCAAAGATGAATGGACTGAGTTGACAAACGAATGGCGAACATTGAATGGGATGTATGCAGTAATGGAAACAAGCGACCAAGCATTAAAGGGATTGTTTGAGGATATTTCATATCACCATTATAAAAAGAAAAATTGGGAAGGTATGTTGCGAAATAAATTTCGTTTGCGTTTTAAAATGGAAGATTTAAGTCCTGAAATATGTAAAGCATTTAACGGCAACAATGACCTTGCAAAATCTATCTTCAAAATTGACCGACAAAAGGTTTTACGGGCTTATATAGATTCAGGAATGGTGATGCAAATGTCAATGAACAATTTGGTTTTCTTATTAAATCATTTGAAACTGAAAAGCAAGGAACTTGAATCACTTACACCCCAAATCTTAAAGGACGACTTTTCAACTTACTTTAATGAATCAAGGTCGGATGAAAAATCAATGCGGTGATGCCGATAACATGGGCTTAAACGAAATGGCGGGTAAAGTGGTGAATCAAACGGTAGTGCTTTATACAAAGTGTGTCTCGTCCTAAAAAATGTTTACAGTTTAATTGATTAATCCTGATATAAGTTTACAGTTCATTTTAAGTCCTGAATTGGGTTTACAATAGTAACCTTTTTGGTGTAATAATTCTTCCATAGTTTTTCTGGTTTTAATCTT
>JAKQEZ010000100.1 GCA_029558435.1 Bacteroidota bacterium | reverse complement strand
TATTGAAAGTAAGGAACAGACTGGGAAAATACAAAGTCCGTTTGATAAACTAGCCATGGATACTACTAAAAAATTAAAAGGTAAATGAGTTTCGGAATAATGCCTGGGTATTTCGGTATATTTATATATTTGATTGATAATGAAGGGGTAAATTTCTGGGGAGTTTCGGATAATTAATGTTGGCAGTAATGCAAAAACCGGACACAACACAGTATCTCCGTGGACAGTTTCGTGAGTATAGACAAAACAAAAAATAATTACTACTTACCAAAACTTATTACAATGGAACAGCAACAAAATCCAGACAGTACTTCCAAACCCAATGGCGAAAAAGAATTTTGGGAAAAAGTAAAATACCTTCTCAACCACAAAGAAGTAAGTCATCTACTGAAACTATTCAGGCACCAGACAAAATGGGCATATCTGATTGAAACAGTAATAACGTTTGTTGTAGCCGCATTTTTAATTGGTTCTCTTATTTGGCTTGTTGACCATGAATACATCGACAAAGGCTCATTTGGTGTTATGTTTGGGACTGTATTTGGCTATATGCTCTCTTGGAGATTCGGAAAATAAAATGTAGCTACAATGAAAATGCTAAATATTTTTTACTCATGGCAATCAGACTGGAATGATTACAAGACAAACAATCAATTTATACGACAATGTATCGATAATGCTATAAAGGAAGTAAAGACAGAAAAGAGTTTGGAAATTTATCTAGATGATGCGACCAGAGATGAACCGGGCACAATTCATATCCCGATTTCATTGGAGAATAAAATACGAGAAGCAAATATATTTATCTGTGATTTGTCCATAATAAATCCTAAAACTTCGTACCGAAAGACACCTAATCCCAACGTGATTTATGAATTGGCATTAGCATCTGAAAACATAGATTGGTCTAACATTATTTGTATAATAAACGAGCATTACGGTAATTACAAATTGTTGCCGTTTGACTTTGGTTTTCGCTATATGATTTCTTACACTTTAAGACAAAATGATTTTTCTACTGCAAAGGAAAAAGTTAAGGAGGTAAAGGAAAAGCTCAAGAATGATATTATGAAAGCCATTCTTACAATAATTGAAACTGGGGTTATAAATAATAAAATAAGATTACGGGATTTAATAAAAAAATTGCACGACTCAGAATGGGTTGCGTATGACCCATCAAAATATAAAAATCCTTCCCCACAAGACAAACAAGGGGAAATCTCAATTAAGTTTTTGAGCAATAATATTTTCGAATTCGATTTTAAATCCTTTCAAAAGGGAGAACGATTCGACCACGGAGACTGGACAGCAAATGTCTATCTTAACAAAGATGCATTGGATACTGGCAGGATAACATTTGAGACAAGAGACAATTTCGGATTGAAAGAACTAGTTATTAAAGATGACAGAATGTACCTTATTGGAATCAATCATCAAAATGAAGGTTGGGGAAAAGAAGTATTAATTCGAAAAAACTAAAACCTAGACACATTTGTGTAGGCAGACAGCTTTTCTTCTCCGTAGACAATATCGCGGTCGACAAAAACATTTCACGGTCGACAGTTTCGCATCAACTGAGCGCTTTCCTCACGGTGGACAACTTTGCAGACGACAAAGCACTACTGCCAACAACACCTTGCCGTCATGCGGGCTTCGGTAGCATGGGACAGTTTAGTATCTTCGCTTTAGCGTTCGTGTCGGGGGACAGGACTTCGTCCCGTCACCCCGCACGAACGGCAAGCTGTAGAGCGTTACCAGTAATGCTATGACGACAGTGCAACCATCAACCGACAGTGCTAAAAACGGACGACAAAATGCCAACGCTTCGCAAAATTAAAAGAGCTGCAAGCCGACACACGAGCCAACGCTTTTGCAGCACATTTAATTTTGCCCGACCGCACCCAAAGCCCACCCACCACCCGACAACTATACGGTTGGTAATTTGACAGGTTTTAATAGTCAAAAAAGGTTTTAAAATGTAACTTTGCCAACGTATGACTGACAAAATAAATATCGACCCTTTTGACAAGGAACTGCCAAGCGAATACGCTGACAGGTTAGGTATTTATTATACAAAACAGGTTACTCAAAAGCACAAAAAGGACAGCGGACAGTTCTTTACGCCAACTCCTATTGCTCATTTAATGGCTTCATTCTGCGACCTGACAGACAACAGTTTGAGGATTTTAGACCCAGGTTGTGGGACGGCAGTTTTAACGTGTGCATTAGTTGAGCATTTGACAGAGCAAAACCCAAACATTGAATTTATTGACTTAGTTGCATACGAAACCGACCCCGAACTAATATCGTTTTCTCAAAAAACACTTTCGTATTTAAAAAAGTGGCTTCAATTAAATGGTGTTAGTTTTCAATACCTTTTGCATATACACGACTTTATTTTAGACAATGCAAAAGCATTACAAAACACTTCACAAAATCAAGACAACTTTGATATAATAATTTCTAATCCGCCTTATTTCAAACTTGCAAAAGATGATGAAAAGACAATTGCCGCAAAAGAATTAGTAAGCGGACAACCAAACATTTACTCAATATTTATGGGCATTGCCTCAAAATTACTGAATGAAAATGGAGAATTGATTTTTATAACTCCAAGAAGCTTCGCTTCTGGAAATTATTTCAAAGCATTCAGAGAATTGTTTTTTAATACCGTTCAAATCGACAAAATTCATTTGTTCAATTCTCGCAAAGACACTTTTAACCGTGATAGTGTTTTACAAGAAACAGTAATTGTAAAAGCAATTAAATCTGACATCAACCCCAACCAACAAGTTACTGTATCATCAAGCGTTGGTATCAAAGACATCTACGAACCAACAATAAAATATTTCCCATCATCAGAATTAATCGACCTAAACTCAAAAGAAAAAATACTCCATCTTCCGACAAATGACAAAGAGGAAAGTGTTTTAGATTTAGTTACTTCTTGGGAAAATAATTTAATCAATTACGACATACATATTTCAACGGGACCAGTTGTGTCCTTCCGTTCGTTGGAATTCATTCAGAACAATTATGAAAATGGAACTGTATTTTTAGCTCCACTTTTTTGGTTACACAACGTAAACAAAATGTCCTTGGAATGGCCTATTACATCAAAGAATAAAGGACAATTTATAAAAATAGAACCTGCATCAAAATCGCTACTAATTCCAAATAAAAACTATATTTTATTAAGACGCTTTAGCACAAAAGACGATAAAAGCAGACTTATTGCTGCACCATATTTTTGCAATTACGCCAAATCAAATTTTATAGGCGTAGAGAACAAAGTAAACTACATCTATAGAAAAAAAGGACACTTAGAAAGAAGCGAAGTTGCTGGACTTTGTGCGTTGCTCAATAGTGAACTATTTGATATTTATTTCCAAATATTTAATGGAAATGTAAATGTAAGTGCGACAGAACTTAGGGAAATGAGATTTCCACCAATAAACGACATTAAAGAAATAGGCAATAAAATCATACTTTCAAATGACTATTCAATGAATAACGTAAACCAAATCGTTAATGAATATTTTGTATTGGAAGCTATTCTAAATTAATATGAGCAAACTAACAGATGCACAAGAGATATTGAAAACATTGGGTTTACCACCAGCCCAATACAACGAAATGGCAGCGTTGACATTTTTAGCAATTTGCAACATTAAAGAAAATGACAGTTGGGCAAACGCAACTCGCCACAGTTTAGGAGTTACAAAAGGCATAATGATTTTTGTAAACGACAACTACAATAAAACCTATGCACCAAATACAAGAGAAACTTTCAGAAGGCAAGTTTTGCATCAATTTGTTCAAGCAAGAGTTGTAGATTACAATCCTGACGAACCTAATTTACCTGTAAATAGCCCCAAAGCTCACTATGCTTTAACGAAGGAAGTGTTAGAAGTTGTAAAGGCATACGGAACAAAAAATTGGAAAAAGGAAGTTGACAATTTCATTGCAACAGTTGGAAAACTATCTGAAGTTTATCTCAAGGAAAGAGATTTAATACAAATCCCTGTTCAACTTGCAAATGGAGATGTAATCAAACTTTCCGCAGGAAAACACAATGAAGTTCAAGCAGCTATTGTTGAACAATTCGCCCCAAGATTTGCAAACGGTGGAACGCTTTTATATTTAGGCGACACAGCAAAAAAGGACTTGTTTGTTGACGAGAAAACTTTAAAAGAGTTAGGTATTCCAATTGACCAACATAGCAAACTACCAGACGTTGTAATTTATGACACGACAAGAAATTGGTTGTTTCTAATCGAGGCTGTTACATCACACGGACCAGTTTCACCGAAACGAATTGTAGAATTAGAAGAGTTTCTAAAAAACTGTAAAGTCGGCAAAGTTTACGTTACAGCGTTTCCCGATATGACAGAGTTTAAAAAGCATTCAAACAACATTGCTTGGGAAACAGAAGTTTGGCTTATGGAAGTGCCAGACCATATGATACATTTTAACGGAGACAGATTTATGGGACCACGATAGCCTACGCATTTGGTGGCACATTTGTATTTTTTTTCAACGCACAAACCAACGCTAAAAAAATCCAAAAGAGCCACCAAGCCAACGCACCAAGACACCGTAAACAATGGACAGACACAGCGACAACGGACGAAGAAGCACTACTGGTAACAAGGGGTTTGAGATAGCGGGGGTTCCGTGCTTCGCAGACACAATTGTGCAAGGTGGAAGTTCAGTTCTCCGAATGAAGTTTAGTGCTAATAAACCCCGCCATCGCAAACCCCCGAAACGTTATAGATAAGCTGTAGGACGGACAAAATAAAGATCAACAATGACAAATTATATTTTCCTTTTTTTATCAATTTTCGCCTTAAATGTCAACGGACAAATTAGTTCATCGGAGCAGACAAAAATTGATAGTGTTTTTATTCATTGGAATAAAACAACAATGCCCGGAACTGCGGTTGGAGTAATTAAAGATGGCAAACTTATTTATACCAAGGGTTATGGCATGGCCGACCTTGAACATGATGTTCAAATAACAGATACTACAATTTTTTATTTAGGCTCCGTATCAAAGCAATTTACCGCTATGTGTGTATTGCTTCTCGAAGAGCAAGGGAAATTAAGTTTGGACGACAACATACAAAAATATTTGCCCGATTTTCCAGATTACGGCAATCCAATCACTATTCGACATTTTTTAACTCACACAAGTGGCGTACGAGACAATCTTACACTTTGGTATTTAGCAGGCAAAGACGAATTAGATGGCATCGACAAAATGGAAATGTACCAACTAATATGCCGACAAAAAGAACTTAATTTCAAACCAGGTGAGCAGTTTATGTACAGTAACTCCTGTTACTTTATGTTAGGTTTAATAATCGAAAAAGTATCAGGCGAACCTTTAAAAGACTTCGCCCGAAAAAACATCTTCGAACCACTTGGAATGACCAATACATTTTTTCAAGACGATAACACGAAAATTATTATAAACAGAGCATTTAGTTATACAGAAGAAAATGGAGTGATAAAGAACCAAATCATGAGATACAATCTTGTTGGTTCCGGAGGTGTTTACTCAAACATAAAAGATATGTACAAGTGGGACCAAAACTTCTACCAGAATAAACTTGGCAAGGGAACAAAATCTCTGCTAGAAAAAATGCACACAGAAGGAACACTTAATAATGGTCAACCCATTGGGTTTGGTTACGCATTAGGACTTCAAAATGGAAACTACAGAGGTTTGAAAACAGTTAGTCATGGTGGTGCTTTAGCTGGCTACCGTTCTTTTCTTCTTCGCTTTCCTGAACAAAATTTCAGTGTTGTTTTACTTGGAAACATGGGAACAATGGACATAGAGAAATTATCCTATTCAGTTGCTAATATTTTTTTGGAGAAAAAATTAACTCCAATACCAATAGTTAATTCTAACAATAGTTCAAACGATCAAACTAATAATTCTACGCCATTTATAGAAAAAGATCTCAGCCAATTTGAAGGAACCTTTTACTCTGAAGAGCTTGAGGCCAAGTATAAAATATACAAAATGGGTGAATTTCTTTGGTGTAGCATTAATGGCAGAAAACCTTATTTTCTCAAAGCCGTTGACAAGGATAAATTCATTATGGATGGTTACGAGCAAATTAAATTTGTGAGAGATGACAAAAACAACATTACAGGATTTAAAATAGGAGACGACCGCATTACGAAAATTGACTTTAAAAAACAATGAATCAGCCTACCTATAACAGCACCTACCCAAATGGCAGGGTTTCGTGTTCCAAAGACAGTTTTGTGGTTAATCAAACATTAGTTTTTCAAATCAAGGTTTGTGGTAAAAGTCCCGCCCTTCGGGTAGCTGCAAAACGTTAGGCGTAATTTTGACAAAACCGACAACAACAAGACAATGATAACAATCGACAACTATTTAGACAGCCATTACATCCACCGAAGCAACTGGTTGAGAGCTGCTGTTCTTGGTGCAAATGACGGAATAATTTCTATTTCAAGTCTTGCTATTGGAGTTGCTGCAGCAAGTTCGACAAGAGAACCTATTGTATTGGCAACAGTTGCAGGACTTGTTGCTGGTGCTTTATCTATGGCAGCAGGCGAATATGTTTCTGTAAGTTCTCAAACAGACACCGAAAAAGCAGACATTGAAAGAGAGATTAAAGAACTTAAGGAAATGCCAAATGAAGAACTTAATATTTTGGCTCAAATTTATGAGAAGCGAGGCCTGAAAAAAGAAACAGCGATGCAAGTAGCAATTGAACTGACCGAAAAAGATGCTTTGGCAGCTCATATTAGAGACGAATTAGGTATCAATGAGATAAGTCAAGCAAACCCTATACAAGCTGCATTGGCTTCTGGCGCCTCTTTTACAGTTGGTGGTGTGTTACCGCTTTTAGTTGTTCTTTTTGCACCCATTAAAGGAATGGAATATTGGCTGTATGGTTTTACAATATTTTTTCTCGTCATTTTAGGAGCAACATCGGCAAAAACGGGTGGTTCGAGCATTAAAAAAGCTATCTTGCGAATTACCATTTGGGGAACAATCGCAATGGTACTTTCAGCTTTAGTGGGTTCTCTATTTGGAGTAAATGTTTAATTTTTAAAATACAATAATATGAACGGAGCACATTGGCATTTAATGATAAATCATTTACCCATCATTTTCCCTATAGTAGGGGTAATCGTAATGATTACTGGACTTCTAACAAAATCGGAAGCTGTAAAGAGAACAGCATTTATGATTTTTATTCTTGGTGCATTAGCCGCAATATCCGCAATGTCAACTGGTGAAGGAGCGGAAGAAGTTGTAGAAAAAATAAATGGAGTTACGGAAAACTTCATAGAAAGCCACGAAGAAACAGCAGAAACATTCGCTATACTTTCTTATATATTAGGTGGCATTTCTTTGCTTGGACTATGGGCGAGTTTTAAACAAAAATCTTTTTTAACAATAATTTCAATTGCAACATTGATTTTTGCATTTGTAGTATTATTCTTTGCTAAACAGACAGGTACAACTGGCGGTGAAATAAGACATACAGAAATACGAAGCGGTAATACTATTCCAGCGACAGAAAATAATAATTCTGAAAAAGACGAAGACGATTAAAAACTACGCCTAACACGGGTAACCGTTGCACAACTCTCAAAAAAAAACTTGGAAATAAAAAATAAACCTGTGCCATTTTATGGTGGGTTATACGGGAAGAAGTATTTTTTTAAAAGCCGCTTAAAATCGCGCCTGGACATTTGTAATACCATTGAATTACTATTTTTGAATAACAATTGTAGTTTTTAGACGGACTGCCGTTGGCAGTAATCGTAAAACAAAACGCCACAGAAATAAAACAATTAAAACAAACGATAAATTATATGAACAGAATATTGGTATTAATAACACTCTCGGACACTGGAATTGAAACAATAAAATCCAATCCCGAATTGCCGAAAAAAGAAATGGAATTTGTTAATCAATGGAAACAAGAAAATATTTTAGAGAGCTTCTTCATTTCGGTTTCAAAAAAAGATGCTATTTTGATTTTTCAAAACATTGATGAAGACAAGACAAAAAAACTGATAGAAATTTTGCCTTACTTCCCTTATATGGCAAAAATTGAGTATCACAATTTGAATAAACAGTTTTAGAAATTGAAATAAAAACCAAAAAATGTTTACAATTGAACCAATCAAAACAGCTCATAGTAAAGTGAAATCAGGTACAGACTGGAAAAATACAAGGCCCATTTGAATTACAAAATTTGAGTTATACGTATAGGGTGGATATGTAACATATGTTACATATCCGCATGTTAGCGTTCATATTAAACCAGACAAATAGATAGTAATTCTTAAATGGGATTTAGTAAAGAAATAAAAGAACAAGTTTTTGTAGCCTCTGCACGAAGATGCTGTGTTTGCAAAGAATTTGTTGGTCGAAATATCGAAGTTCATCACATTATTCAAGCCAGTAAAAAAGGAGAAGATACCTTTGAAAATGCAATTCCATTATGCTTTGATTGTCATGCTAATGCTGGACACTATAACTCGAAACATCCAAGAGGCTCAAAATTCTCCCCTGAAGAATTAAGAAAACATAGAGACTTATGGTATAAGCTGGTTGAAAGTGGACAATTTTCACTTAATGGATTAGAATTATCACAACAGTTTTTCTTGACAAATTCATTCGATATTGTTACGGAATTAATAAATGGAGATTTCACTAATTTCCCTATAAATGAAGTGAAACTATACCAAAATGAACTCTTTTACTATTTGAAAGAAATAGATGTTTTTAGCAAAAGGGAAAGTGATTTCTATAATTACTACAAATCCTTAGAGGAATATAAATCAAAATTTCCTGATGCTCTACTTCAGACTGACAAATATGGACCTACATTCTGGACAAGAACACCATCTCTTTCCGAAATAAAAGAGAAATTTTACAATTCTGAATATGTCGCCAATTACATGATAAGAAACAATGCCTCTCCTGCTGACTTTTCTAAAGCGACTTTCACGGAATATGGCTGTGCTGAAGGCAACTACGAAAGGTTTGACTTAAAAGAAGCAAAAGTTGTGTTTTTAGCAATTTTTAATTCTTCAAATAAAGGCATCAACATAAAAACAATAAAAGAATCATTTATTGGAGATGGAGGTTTTAGAAGTGTAGACGAACAGAACCTACCGATTCGTGAGAAAGATACAAATGACTTACAGCTAGAGCCAGGTAAATGCTTTTTAGTTCCATATTGTATATTATTATCAGGTTTGGAAGATGACTATCATCCCGATAAACGTTTAACATATAATCATCTGGACACAGGACAAGGTCAAGAAGTTAGACCTGTTGAATTATTAGATGGGAATAAAAGTATTACAATTGGAGTTAGGAACTTTTTGAGGCATGTACAATTTGAGCAGGATAATTTCTTAACAAATTATTCTGTAAAAACATTAGACCCCAAAAACCTCTTATTAATATCAAGATTTTGGGAATGTGGTTCTTGTCCACATTTATTCGGACTTAAAAATGTCTCTCAGAAATGGGAATATATATGTGAAGTATTTCACAACACTCCAGATGTAATTCAGGAATTTACTTTTACTCCTAAAGT
Source organism: Bacteroidota bacterium (assembly GCA_029558435.1). The sequence continues at coordinate 2,393 of JAKQEZ010000100.1, read as the reverse complement.
ATTTGGCTTTGACTTATTAAAAGTTGTAGAGCTTGAAAATGAAATTACGGAAATTGAAAGTATAAAAGTCGATGAAGCTGAGATTAGTGAAAACTTGAAACTAAAGAAAGGTGATGAATATACAATATCTGTTACTAACAATTCCGAAGTTAAAATAAGAGGGAAATACTCATTAATTGAGGGAGAGAAGTATGTCCATAACTATAAAATGAAAAGACAAAAAATTGTGTATTATATAGCTGACAATTAAAAAAAATACGAAACGCTAACAGCGGTAACCGTTGCACAACTCTCTGTTAAACTTGGAAATAAAAAATAAACCTGTGCCATTTTTTAGTGGGTTATACGGAGAGAAGTTTCTTTTAAAAGCCGCTTAAAATTGCACATGGACATTTGTGATACCTTTGAATTACTATTTTTGAATAACAATTGTAGTTTTTAGACGGATTGCTGTTATAGGCAACTCAAGGGACGACCCAAAATAGAAACTATATGACAACAACATCGCAACAAGACGACATTTTATTCAACGACTTTCAAAAACAAATTGATGAAGTTATTAATGGTTTCATTCACACCATACCGAATGAATTATTTAAGTATGTCAAATCTAAAATCCTTGAAACAAAAACATTCTTTAAAAACAGTTCATTTCAACTTGAACTTGTTGCTGATACAAACATAATTTTTTCAGAGGTTCGTTCTTTAATGATTAACAATAGTTCATTTTTTCTAAAAATTGCTGACAATCCGTTAATAAAAGTTTACGCACCTACTCAATTAAAAGACGAGCTATACGAAAAAATCAGACTAAAATTTCCCAAAGACAGCAAGACCAAAAACTTTGACATCAACGAGTGTTTAGCAAAGGCTGACCTATTACTCTCTAAAATTACAATTCGTGACGATATTGCAAAAACTTCTTGGAATAAAGCAAAAAGTTATATGCAAGAGCGAGATGCAAAAGACATTTCATTTGTTGCGTTAAACTTTTCTCTAAAAACACACGGAGTTCTGACAAAAGACAAAGATATAAGCAACAACGAAGAAATTAAGACGTGGCAGTTAAAAGACGCAGGAAAAGTAATTACCGAATTAAAAAAAGGTAGTTTTTCATTTTTAATTCTTGATTTTTCTTTACCACCCATTTGGGAAGCTGTTTATGGTCTTGTATCTACAATTTGGACGGCATTCATAGAAATTATTGAGGGTTTGATTACATTGTTTGCTGCTATTTTGACAAAGAGCTTTGAAGCAATTATGAATATGCCACCCGAACTTGCCTTAATTGTAGGCATTGCAACAATTTTTATTTTGCTTGCTGACGATTTACGTAAAGAAGTTGGACAGTTTTTTAAAATACTGTGGGAACAAATAAAGAAAATTATAAAAGCAATTAAAGAAGTATTCAAAGCAATTTGGGAAACACTCAAAGACATTTTTGAAGCACTTAAACCTGTATTTAATGTGTCTTTACAAGTAATGACATATTTTGTTTTACAATCAGGACAAGCAATGCAACGACTTGACGAACTTGAAAAAACGAGACCAAATGAAAATTAGAGTTGCCCATAACACAAGTAACCGTTGCACAACTCTCAAAAAAAAAACTTGGAAATAAAAAATAAACCTGTGCCATTTTATGGTGGGTTATACGGAGAGAAGTTTCTTTTAAAAGCCGCTTAACCTTGACACCAGAGGTTCTTCGGGCCCTATCACCAGCATTTCTATTTGCTGATTGAGACAAAAGCGCGCCAATTGATCAAAATCGGAATTGTTAATTTGTACATTCTCGGCAACTTGTGCTGTACCGCTGTTGCCGGGGGAGGCCTATCATTTTGTGCAGAGTTTACTCTCTGTGATCTTCAGTGCAAAGACGTGTTTTCTATGTCCGGATCCTATACGTAAAATATTCATGTTTTGAGTGGGGCTTTGGGGGTATAAACCTGCGTTATTCAAAAAAATTTTACAAATGAACTGTTTGATTTTTAGATCGAAAGTAGATTACTCGTTAACGATTTATGATTAAACGCGATGTCGTTTTCCCCTCGGTGCCTTCTATTTCCAAGACATAGGCAGCCGGAGCCAAATGCGCAACCGATAAAGTGAATAATTGATCGCTATTTGTTTTTAGCTCATGTAAAGGTTTGCTCATTAATAATCTACCGGTAATGTCATACAATCGAAGCAAAGTGTTTTGATAATTGAGGGTTCCATTAACTGAAATATAAACAAACTCTGAAGAAGGATTGGGGTAAATATTAACCTGATATACAGCATTGGGATTAAATCGTACACTTACCACAGCGCTGTATTTAAAGGTACCGTCCATGTCGAATTGTTTTAATCGATAATAATTAATTCCTACTTGAGGCGAAGGATCCAAGAGCGAA
>JAKQEZ010000096.1 GCA_029558435.1 Bacteroidota bacterium | reverse complement strand
AACGGACTAGGCTTGGCTTTCGGGCGGGTTTAATAACCACTCTCCTTTCAAGTTGCACCCCCGATACAAATATAACCAATATTTCCATACCCACGTCCCCCCGCCTGAAGCCAAACCGGAGTTACCAAACGTTATTTCTGTCCTCCAAACCCTATTGTCATAGCTATGCCGTCTTTTCCTATTTAGCATTTAGTCGTTTAAGTATGTATTCAACTTCAATATTAATGATTGAAAAAGCAAACCACTTTTTCCCTAAGTCCTTAAGAGAAGCTCCAATATGATAAATAGTTTTTCTGTCAATAATGAGAAAGCGGTCATGAGATTTAGTAAACTGTTTTATTTCAATGTCAGGGTATTGCGAGCTGTACTTTTTCAAGTCCAGTTTTGCCTCCTTTGTCAGGGCTGAAGTGTAAATGGTGGCTCTCACATCCTTTTGTCGTTTCGCTAACATGAGAAGCACGCTTTCATCAATATAGTTGTCAATAAGAATGATGGAGCTATTGGCTTTTCTGATTATGTCTGTTGCAAACACATAGGCGTCAAAAGTTTCGCTGTCGAAATATATGCCTTCTTTCTTAGGCAAACTCGTTTTTAATTGCAAGTCAATTTCTCCGAGTTTATTCTTAACATCGTGCATATCACTTTCCAATCTCTCAAGTCGGTGGCTAACTACGTGTCCTTTAAGCAAATACTCCTTTAAGATTTTGTTAGCCCAAATTCTGAATTGGGTACCACGAAATGAATTGACCCTATATCCAATAGAAATAATCATGTCAAGATTATAATGCAATAAAGTTCTTGAAACGCTTCTGCCACCTTCATTTTGAACTGTTCGGAATTTCCGAACAGTTGCTTTCTCATCCAGTTCTTTTGTCTGAAAAATATTTTTGATATGTTCACTTATGTTTGCCTTACTACTATCAAAAAGTTCTACAATTTGGTTTTGTGTAAGCCAAAGTGTTTCGCTGTCTATTCTAACCTCAAGTCGTGTTGATGCTTCGTCTGCCTGATATATAATTATTTCGTCTTTCATTATAGGTTTGCTTAAAAGATTCCTCTATGCAAAAATATAATTTTTAGTCATTGAAAGATAAAGACGGCATATTTTTCTTCGAGAATTTCTATCAGCTCTCTTTTCTGTCTTGCAATAGGGTTTTATAATGTTTGGTAACGTTTTGGCGCTTGGCGCAGTGGCGGATTTCGGAGCGCAAAACTGTCAGCCCAGCACAAAAGTTGATGCGAGGTAGAATATTCAATTAACCACTTCACCCGCCATTGAGCCAAACGCCTGTTATGCGGTCGGCTTTCTATTTCTGTTGTCTTGCCTGTTATCATTCTTCGTAGTATAAGCTGTCTAAAAATGCTGCTCTTGCTTCACTCACTTTTTCTTCTGTGTCATTCTTTGGAGTTGGATTTTGCCACCAGTCGCTGTCATAAACTCTTTCAACTATGTCGTCCCAATATCTTTCATAATCCATTTCTGATTGAATAATACCGAAGTCCTTGCATAGTGCAGAACGATTTTTACTGTCGAAACATACAAATGTGTCGGATCGCTTCATACATAAAAGTCGTGTTGCTGTCGCTATGTAATTACCTGTAAAAGTTTGGGTGAAATACTTTATAAAATTATCGTAATGCCGTTTTGTTATTTGTCCCGAAAGCGGAATTTGGTCTAACGCTTTAGATACGTTTCTATCGTTCTCTTTAATCTTGTTCTTAAATATTCCAGCACCTTTCATACTGCCGAAATAACCCCAATCTTCTGCTCCGTCTATGTCAAGTTTGTTAGGTATGCCTGCAATAAATTTCCGTTGGTCTTCTGTCAGTTCATTAAAGTGATTTACACTTTCAAAAAGTTCTTGTGCAATTTCAATTACTCTCAACCTTCGGTCAAGTCCGTGAGTTGGGTCATTGCGAACTTCATTCATAAATTCGTCCCAACTTCTACTCATCATTGGAACTTCGTGGATTGGTTTCGGCTTTCTTTTTTTACTACCGTATTGTCCTGAAAGGCTTTTTATTTTTTGTCTGTGAATTTTCCAAGTTGTCCGGTATTTATCAAGGTCTGTTTTATTGAATGTTTTTCCGTCCAAAAAAGTCTGGTCAACGAGTTTTATTGCGTTGTTGTATGTGTCTGTGGAGTTACTGTCCTTATTGGTTATTAAAAGACTTGCTTCTGTATTTCGTGAAAATGCTTCAGTTGTAAAATTTGCACTTCCAATTATCAACTCCCATTTGTTTGACTTGTCAGTAAAAAGATAAAGTTTTGGATGGAATGTTCCTTCTGGTTGCTGTATGAAGCGAACTTTTTTATTGTTTAAAAATGCTTCAATAAAGACAGGGTGTGTCTGGTAGAAATGAATACCAACAACGATTTTTTGAATTTTGTCCTTGTTGCTCAAAAGGTCATTGAAAAGTTTAGAGCCTGAACTTGCCCAAGCAGTCGCCCAGTAGAAGTGGTCGTATTGTTTAGTCAGTCGTCTAAACTCTTTTTCTAATTCTGTTGCTGTCGTTATTAGTTTCATTGTCTTTTGTGTCGTCTTTTAAGCTGCCGCATAACGGCTGGCGGTATGTTTTTGTTGCCGATTTCGGAGCAGGTCACTGTCAAGCCACGATGAAGTTTGAAGCGAGACACAGCCGTTGAATTCAGCACTATCTCGGCAATAAAATATACCGCATGTTATAGGGCGTTTTTTTCTGTCAATATACCTTGATACCATACTTCAATAATTTTTTCGGTAAATGGTCGTCAAGATTTGCAATGTCGTTGTCATCAAGTTCAATTAGTTTTAAATCGTATTTCTTGTAAATTTCAAGTTTGGTCTTCTTGCGTTCTAAATACTTTGGGTCGCTTTCCATGCCCCAAAACTCGATGTAAACTTTTCCATTTGGTAAATAAAAGTCAGTGTATAATTCCTCTTCGATTGGAACTTTCTTTTCGTACGCGTGAACTAAGCCATAATCGTAAAGAGTGTCGTCAATAATTACTTCAGCTCGTGAACGCACGAAATGTCCGTCTTTGGTTCGGTGTTTTGCTTCAAACTTGTCCCTGAAATTATTTGATGTAGAAACAGGCGTCTGCGTCTGCTGTGGTGTTACTGCTTTTTCCTCTTGTTTACGAGTTTCTTTTTCAATTGGTGTGTCATTAAAAACGCCAACTAAACTTTTGTTTTGTAAAATATTTTCGGGCCATAAAACATACGAACCACCAGAAGTTTCGTGTTCAAATTGTTTGCCGCCAACATTTTTACCAAGTTTGGTAATTGTCCAACCTGCGATGTCTTTTTCTATCCAACCGAATTCTGATAAAATTAAGTTCAATCTTTGAGATGAAACATTGAAATGCTTTCCAATTGCTGTCGCATTAAGAAGTTTTGGTTTTTCTTTTTGCTGTCCACCGTCAAGTGATATGTTTTCAGGCCAAACAACAAACTCTCCGAATTTCGGGTTGTTTCGTGTCTGTCCGCCTTTCTGTTTTCCAAGTTCTGTTAAAACCCATTTGTCATTTTTTCTTTCAATCCAACCAAGTGTTTTCAGTTTGTCAAAGAGTTCGGCTGATTTGATGTCGAGTTCGTTTGCAAGTGCTGATGTTGAAATGTATTCCATATATTTTTTATTCTTTGTATCTTCTTTTAAAATGCCCTATAACGGCTGCGTGTATGAAACGTTTGGCATTTCGAAGCACTGTCCTGTTAAGTTACAACTACTTTTGAAACGAGCTGTGCCGTTCGATAACGCACTGACTGCCAAATGTTTTATACACGTTGTTATGCCTTCGTGCTTTGTTTTCATCCGAATATTTTCAATTGTTTTTCTTTCTTAGGTGTCATTTCGCTTATGAAACTTTCCCAATGTGATAAGTTAATATCCAAACTATACTTGTCGTTTAAAAAAATTATTTGCTCTTCAATTTCAGTTCGTGAAATTAAATTAGCAAGATTTAATAAATCTAAACGCATTAAAAGGTCTTTGGTAAAGACTCTCTTTGCATCAGAAAAAGTAATTGATTTTAAAAATGCTTCAGTCGTTTTAGAATTTAATAGAATAATAGCATATACAGCATATTCAATTCTATCAAAACCAATGAAATAACAAGTATCATCCAACATAACAGGTTTGTCGTTTTGTGGCAACACTAATGTGAAATGATATGTTTTATATAACCCTGAAATTGCAACCTTAAATGGTTTAAATGAATAATCCCCGATTCCAAAAATTGAAAATAATGGTTTCCCATTATAAATACTTGATTTTCTTGCTTG
>JAKQEZ010000093.1 GCA_029558435.1 Bacteroidota bacterium | reverse complement strand
AGTCCAATTCTTGGTTCAACCATCACCCTACAAAGGTTAAAGCAACGAGGCTACGAAAGTTTGTTGGACGTTTACACAACACTAAACCCATCTATCTGTGAACCGCTAAGTACGCGACCCGTACGCTTAGTGGTGTGAGATACCGATAGCTATCGGTAGCACTCCGTCAGTCTCTGGCGGAGCCGCCTACTCGATTAGCGGTTCGGCTTTTCAATTACTCTAAAAAATTCTCTGTCAAAAATGTTGAAATATGTTGTAGCATCAAATTCTTCGTAGTATGGAATAAACTTCCGCAAATTTTTTCTCACATCTTCTTCGTATGCTCTCAAGTATTTCATTTTAGTTTCAGCAACATCTGTAATGTTGATTTGAACAGTCGGTTCGGGCATTCCGTTAATACCATACAATTCGTTTGCAATTTTACTTGGGTCAGGATAATTCCATTTTTTCATTTTGTCGCCTAACCATTTATCTACAATTTCGGTTTCCATAGAGTTGGTATAAACTGACTGATAAATTTTCTGGATTTTTATTTTCTCTAGTTCAAAAAGCTCTTTTACTAACTGACTGATGTAAATATGTTCAGGATGCCCGTAACCACCTTTTTCATTGTCAAGAGTAAAAATGACTGACGGTTGAAAGTCATTTACTTTTTGAATGATTACATTACTTATTTTGTCAGAAAGAAATTGTTCTTTCATTTGTTCGTATGGTATTGGGAAATATGGTGTTTTCATTGTGTCCAAGCCAATTCGGTAATAACCGTCTGCCAATAACAATTCGTTGCCTGAACAAATAATGGCAGAAGGATTCTTTTTTGTGTTTGGTAAAATATGGTTTTGAAGACTTAATGATTTAATAGTCCAACCTTTTAAAGTTAATTTAGCAATAGTTCCCGACATTGCACAATCATCATCATCGTGAGCAACGATAACAAGTGCTTTTTGATTACTCACGGTGTCAAGAAAATTGTCATCAGGATATTTTTCGGTTGGTGCAAAAACTTTAATGTGTTCAATGCTTATCGTTGATTTACAAGCACCCAAAATTGTTAGACAAAAGATTGATAAGTAAATAACATTTTTCATTTTAAGCATATTTGATATGTTCACTATTATTGTTACGGTTATTTCTTTTCATCATCTTCATTTGTCGTTTTAGTCTTATTTGCAAGTCCACTAATCAAAAATGCAACGCATAAAATCAGGACAAATGCTTTAAACCACATTGGACTTTTATAAACATCAGTAAATTGCGATATGAGAAATACCACAAAGAAGAATCCTGATAGGAAGTAGTAATTGGTTTGTTTATTCATAACCGCATTATTTATGTTTTAGGTCAAGTAATTCTAAAATATTCTTTGTACCATTCTATTTCGTGGTGGTCAATTTTGGTGCTGTCAATTAGGTGTGTTGGGTCAATTTTTGAATACAAAATTTCAAGCGAAGCATAATCTCTTTGGCTTATCACTTTAAATCCGTTTCTTATTAATTGTGCAGCCGCCACCCCCGCTCCAATTTGATACACTTTATTTTCGGAAAATCTATTGCCGTCATAAATTACTTGACTACCGCAAGCTGCGCTAATGTCCATTAAAACGGCAAGTTCAATATTTTCTCTTTTTGCAATTTCAAGCATTTTTTCAGAGGCTTTAATCATTCCTTCTGTCCAATCTTTTCCGCTTTCCGTCAAAACTTTTGCCTTACCTTCCAAAACGTCATATCCGGTACCACCGTGAATGTCGCACATTTCTCTTGGTGTTCCGTAAGAAAAATCTTCTGGGCAAAATTTTATGACTTTAACTGTGTCGTAGTTTAAAATTTTCAACGCAGTAGGGTATTCGCCATTTGCAGTACTGTCATAACCGCAAGTAATTCCCGACAAACAAGCACTCATTAAAATTCTAAGTGGATTTTCTTTTGTCGGTATTCTTAATTGTTTTAAATATTCTCTGTCTGTCATAGTTTCCTGTGTGTTTTTTTAAGCTGACCGCTTACGTCAGTCTGTAAAAAAATATTTCACAAGCATTTACAAAAATAAATTAATTTTAATAATTTCAAGGAAGAAAACAGCAACTAAAATTGCCACAAATACAAGGTGTCAACCGTGAGCAAATCACATTTTCAAATCTAGAGAGTCGGATATCTAAGGACAATGAAATTCGATTTACAGATGCTTTTGTAGATAAATTGGATTTGAAAAGACTCGGCATACTATCTCTTGGTTCAACCATCACCCTACAAAGGTTAAAGCAACGAGGCTACGAAAGTTTGTTGGACGTTTACACAACACTAAACCCATCTATCTGTGAACCGCTAAGTATGCTACTGAGGTTAAATGATTCAATATCATTTAATCGAAAGTTGGGAGCGTAGCTCGCGTACGCTTAGTGGTGTGAGATACCGATAGCTATCGGTAGCACTCCGTCAGTCTCTGGCGGAGCCGCCTACTCGATGCCTGTTGCACAACTGCTC
>JAKQEZ010000086.1 GCA_029558435.1 Bacteroidota bacterium | reverse complement strand
GAAATTATTTACCTGACTGCACCACAAATAGCGTTTGACAAACTATCAAGCAGAAGAGTTAGTTACAAGAAAACTATACTTGATGACGAGTTTTTAGTAAGTAAAGGATTAAAAGAACTGTTCGAGGAAATACTATAAAACAACAAAATTTGCTATGACTTAGAAGCAGAGTTTTCTTATGTGAAAAAGCATCATCCCAAAAAACTAAAACTCTTTGAGCAAACTGTTTGGAGAAACATTCAGCATTATCCCATTGAACAACAAATAAAATGGCTGACTGAATACTCTAACTTTAAGAATGTTTATCAAGGGAAATTCAAAGTTGTAGAACTCAATGTAAATGACCTAAGAGATGAAAAACAAATTTCTGATGAGGTAAGCAAATGGTCACGTCAATATTTTTCAAAGCAAAAGAATTTACAGCCAATTATAAATGTATCACTTGGGAGCAATGAAACACAGGTTGTTTGGCACATATTGTCAGAAGCTGGTCAATTGCCTGATAACACAAGGTTTATAAAAACCTATGATGATAAAAGCGACAAACTCGAAAAAAGATTTAAACAGTTTTCAATTCAGGAAATATCAACCAATCTGATTTCTACAATTGGTGCAGAGTTTAAGGTTTTCAGTGAAACAAAATCCCCGTCTCGGGAATTGGTAAACAAGAAAATGGAAACATTCCTAAAATCAGGGTTCTCTATTTTATTGATAGGAGAAAGGGGAATTGGTAAGTCAAAAATTGCAAGCGAAGCAAAGCAATCATTCGATAATAAAAATCCATTCATCGAAGCGAATTGTGCATCGTTTGATGAAGACAGCAAAGCAGAGGCGGAGTTGTTCGGTTTTGAGAAAGGGGCTTTTACTGGTGCCAATGCTGTCAAAAAAGGACTTTTAGAGGAAGCGGATGGAGGAATTTTATTTCTTGATGAAATCCATCATCTGTCAAAGCTAGTTCAAGCAAAATTAATGAAGGCATTGCAAACAGATAAGCATAATAAAATGTCAATCCGAAGAATGGGAAGTAATAAAGAAATAAAGGTTGAATGTCGCTTGATTTTCGCCACCAACAAAAGTGTTGCAGAATTGCGTAACGAGTTATTGCCTGATTTTTATGATAGAATAGTCCAGCACGTTGTAAACATTCCATCACTAAATGAAACAGTTGAAGACAGATTAACGGATTGGGAAAATATTTGGAAAGGATTAAAATTCAAAAGTGATGCACCAAAGGAATTGGAATTAGTGAAATGGTTAAAACATTTGCCTTTGTATGGTAATTATAGAGATTTACAAAAGATTGCAATGTATTACAATGCGTTTAATCAGTTCGATGAGGGGACAAAAAAGATGTTGAACGAAACGAACGCTTTTCAATATGCGAAGAATGAATTTGAAAAATATCACAGTCCAGTCGTTCAACTTGGGAAAGAGAAGTTCAATTTTAATATAAAGCAAACCACTAAGGAAATGATTGCAGATTACTTGTTTGAACTACAAGATTGGGCTGTGTCCAAATTTGCAGGAAGAAAAGCCGCAATTGAGCATTTTAATTCAAAAGGTGA
>JAKQEZ010000074.1 GCA_029558435.1 Bacteroidota bacterium | reverse complement strand
AATTGAATTAAAAAAAAGCTCCACCCTTTCTGAAAATAAAAAATACGCAACCGCACATCCCGACACGACAAAGACGGAGAAATGCAGTATTGACAATGGTTCACAAGGACGGTGGACAAGAACCACTGGCTATAACAAGGGTTTTGTGAAATGGCGGGATAACGGCTTCGATTGAAACTTTTTTGCTAATTTTGAAGTCGGTGCTTCGATTGAAAGTTTGTGCAAAAAGTCCGCCACTTCACAAAGCCCCAAACCGTTAGCGGCAAGGCTGCGGGACAATTCAGACAACTAATTAAAGACCGACAAGAGAACAGTCGGTTTTCTTTTAACACCTGTATTTTAGCATTTGCTTAAATAGACAATTTACCTACCTTTGGGCCATGGAAACATGTATTCGACAGCAAGCCGACATCAAACAACTAAATAGATGCAAGGACTTAATTGAGGACTTGGATGAATCATTTGACTATTTATCCAACGGACTGGAATTAGCTGGCAATAAAGTCCGACTTAAAATTCTATTCTTATTGTACCAAGAACAAAGACTCTGTGTTTGTGACATCTCCGACATTTTGGGAATGACCATTTCATCCGTTTCACAACATTTGAGAAAATTAAAAGACAGGAATTTAATAAATTCAGAAAAGGAAGCTCAAACAATTTATTATTCCATGACAACTGAATTCCAAAAACTGTTAAAACCATTCTTTAAATTAATTGAGGACAATAAAATTTTAGAGACTATATGAAAAGCGAAAAAGGAATTTTAGGAGCAGGACTGTTTTCAGCGATTACAGCATCCTTGTGTTGCATTACACCAGTTTTAGCATTAGTTGCTGGGACAAGTGGGATGGCTGCAACCTTTTCTTGGATTGAGCCATTTAGACCATACTTTATCGGAATCACTATTTTGACCTTAGGTTTTGCATGGTATCAAAAACTAAAACCACAAAAACAAGCCGACTGTGAATGTGAAACCGATGAGAAAAAGAAATTTATACAAACCAAGACATTCTTAGGTATTGTTACCTTGTTTGCTGCGACAATGATTTCATTTCCTCACTACGCACAAATTTTTTATCCCAAGGCGGACAAAGAAATAGTTATTGTTAAGGAGTCAAATATTCAAAAGGCTGAGTTTAAAATTGACGGAATGACTTGTACGAGTTGTGCTGAGCACGTTCAACATGATGTGAATAAATTGCCAGGAATAATATTGGCGACAGCATCTTATGAGAACAATAATGCCATTGTAGAATTTGACAACTCTAAAACAACTTTGGCAGACATCCAAAAAGCAATTGACGGGACAGGCTATAAAGTTATTGACGCAAAGATTAAATGACATGGAAGTACTAACGAAATCAATTATTACCTGCCCAAAGTGCGGACATAAAAAGGAAGAGGAAATGCCGACTGACGCTTGTCAATATTTTTACGAGTGTGAGAATTGCAAGACAATTATTAAACCATTGCACGGGGACTGTTGTGTATATTGTAGTTACGGGACAGTGAAGTGTCCACCGATGCAAGAGAATAAGAGTTGTTGTTCATAGAGTGGGACAAGCAGCCCAGCCGCTAACAAAATGTTTGCGCAATGGTGGGGTTTGGTGTAAGCTATAAGTTTCTACCTTCGTTCAACGTTTGGTCACGTGGGACAAATACGTTTTCAAAAGCCCACCACTGCGCAAACACAAACGATATCTATGATCAAAACAATCTCTTTGTTAATTATTTTTGAGTTGTAATTCATAAGGAGTTCCCCGGTTTACTACGGCTACAATTCGATGCAGTAATTTGTTTCTCACGGCATTGATTACCGACATT
>JAKQEZ010000066.1 GCA_029558435.1 Bacteroidota bacterium | reverse complement strand
AAAAAATGTTGTATATTGGTTGCGTAAATAAGACGTTAGGGCACATAAAAAAGAACGACACAGCAAAATATGAACACTGATTTTTTAAGAATAGAAAAAGAAACGGAGCAAGAATTTGAATTGATTGCTGAAAAACTACTTAATGATTGTGCCATTGAGAATCACGAGTCAAAATTCAGATTAATTGAAATTGAGTTCTATTGGACTTCACCACATCATAAAGACAATAGCACATACCAAAGAAATCATGTTGAACCGAAAAATGGGGACTGGTTTTTTCATTATTCAGGAGTTGACATTGCTTTGAAAAATGAAAAACTCGGTGGATTTGGAGGCATTTTGATTAGAGGAGTTTATAGTTTAAGCGAAAATAAAATTTACAAAGGCCCAATGGTTTGCGCAATGAAACTATTTAGCGGAACAAGTGCTTTTAGTGATTCTATTAAAACAAAAATTATCGAACATAAATTTGATAAAAAGACAATAAACAAGTCAACAAGAGTTGGACTTGGCAAAAATGCAGTTGAAAGCGGAACGGACAAATTAAATTACCGATTTACAATAAATCCAAATGATTAGTGATTTTGATACAAATACTATCTATTTTTCCAAGTTACTTAAAACAGATTCCCGATTTTTAGAGACTTCGAAACAAATAATTTCGACTCTTGATATTTTGGGAGCAAAGTATAAATTTTTACCTGACACAAAAGACATTTGGGCGAGAGATTACATGCCAATTCAGATTTCTAAAGATAAGTTCATTGAATATAGATATGACCCTGATTATCTTCAAGGAAATTCGGAGGAAATAGAAACAAGAGAATTAAAAACATACCCTGACATTGTTTGCAATACAATCGGATTAAGAACTATAAAAACAGACATTATAATTGATGGCGGTAATGTTGTGAAATCTGAAAACGCAATAATTCTAACAGATAAAGTTGTTTGGGAAAACGAAAGAAACTATTCAGAAAAACAATTGATTAAAAAACTCCATGATTTATTCGAGGTTGAAAAAGTTGTACTAATTCCCTGGGATGAAGAATGTGAATATGGACATGCTGACGGCATGTTACGTTTTGTTAGTAATGAAAAAGTTCTGATTAGCGGATTTTATGAGAAAGCGGATAAAGAGTTAAAAAAGTGGATTTTAGAATCACTTGACAAAGCGAAAATAGACAGGGATTGGTTGCGTATTTCTAAGAAAGAAGTGGAAGACAATATTATCTATATTAATTTTTTACAAACCAAGGATTTAATATTAGTACCTTCTTTAAACCGACCAGAAGAAGATGATAAAGCGGTAGAGGAAATTTCAAAACACTTTCCGAGATACGCAAACAGGATTGATAAAGTTAATATGAGTGAAATTGCACGACATGGAGGAGCATTAAATTGTATTACATGGACTATAAAGGAATGATAAACAATAAATTACGTGCCCTAACACGCGGTCATAAAACATTGCGCGGATAGTGGTATATTTGAACGAAATAACATTTAATCAACGGCTTAGCGGGCTGATAAGTTTGTGTTTCAAAATGCGCAACGTTTCATACCGCCACCGTTACCTGCAAGCCTAAAGAACGAACAGAGCAAGAATGAACGACAGAAATAAACATAAAGTGACTGGACAAATGAACCATCAGACAGCCGACCCAAAAGCCAACGCTTCTGTATTTTTATTTTTTTCCACCGCACATTTTTTAAAAACAATTTTAGCCAGCCGCACAAATGGCACATTTAGTTTTGCCCGACACGCAAGCCGACCCTTCGCAAAACCAAAAGAGCCATTTTTTGCCAACGCTCGACAAAACCGATTGAACACTATAAATAAGATGTAAATGAAACTAATTCAAGACAACCCATATAGAATTGCGGGCATTTTATCAAATGCTAATGCACGGGAACTAGAAAGGCAAAAGGCAAAAATCACCCGTTATGCGAGTATTGGTAAACAAGTTGATTCTGAACTCGATTTTCCATTTCTCGGAAATGTTGACCGCTCTGAAAGTTCAATTACAAAGGCATTTTCAGGAATTGAACAGAATCAAGACAAGGTAAGTCACTCATTATTTTGGTTCCTTAAAGCCAACACTTTTGATGAAACGGCTATCAACTACCTTATAAATGGTGATAAAGAAAAAGCAGTAGAAATTTGGGATAAAGTGACTAACGGAAAAGAAGTAACATCAAAAAACTTTTCTTGCTTTAATAATATTGGCACACTGAAATTGCTTAGTAACTCAAAAGATGAAATAAAAGAAGGGATTGAAGCGAAAATCAAATTAATTGAATCACCGAACTTTACAGACTTTGTTCATACGGTAGCCGACCAAACATATACCATAGACAACCAAAAGCAAATTGAAAAATTTGTAGATGATGTTCTGAAACAGTTCAAAGGAAAGTATTCCAGTTCCGACACTTTAAAGCTTTTTAGTAGTTGTAATGGAACTACACAAAAATATTTGTCTCAAAAATTCACGGAAGAACCTTTACACAAAATTGAAAGCCAAATAGAAACTTGCAAAAAGAAACGCAAGGAAAACAAAGGGAATGCTTATGAATTTGGTTTAAAATTATATACGAACACAAAAGACGAATTAGCATTACTTAAATCTATACTTGGCACAAGCGATTTAAAATATAAAGCACTTGCAGACCAATTAGCAAATGAAATAATGCAATGTGGAATTGATTATTTCAATGAAAGTCAGGAAAACAATTCTCGTAACAATTATCTTGAATCCTCTCAAAAGCTAACAAAATTAGCCGACTCAATCGCTGTTGGGAAAATGGCTAAAGACCGTGCAAAAGATAGCCTTGCAACTCTTGAAGATATGAAAGACCGAGAGATAAATAAGGCTATTGCAATATTGAGCTCTATTAAATTAGCTTACGAAAAAGCTATAAGTGAAATTGACGCACAAGTTGCTAGAATGCGAATGACAATGTCTTACAACCAAACAATCAACTATTCCAAAGTTGATAAAATGAAGGCAGATTGTTTAAATTGGAATAAAGTCGTTGAAGTTGTTAGTGATGGAATAAGTATGAATGACGTTGAGACAATTCAGCGTTGCTCAAACCAAGCAAAAGTTTCAGAATATAAAAGCTTAGTTGACTTTTTGATTGGTAAACTTGGGCCAATTCAAATAAACCAAATAAAGCACATTTGCTATTGGAAAGACCTGAGAGCAGCTCAAGCAAAATCTACAGCAAAGCAAGTTGGCAAAACTATCAGCACCGCAACGGATGGTTGCTATATTGCTACTATGGCTTATGGTGATTATAACCATCCTCAAGTCTTGGAACTAAGAACTTTCAGGGATGATTTTTTAAGCAAATCCTACTTGGGGCGTAATTTCATAAAACTGTACTATAAATATTCTCCTCTATTGGTTGAAAAACTAAAGGATAAAGCAAAAACAAACGACTTAATTCGCACACTTTTAGACCAGTTTATCAAAATAATCAAGAAATAATGAATAGAATAATACTCATAGTTGCCTTGCTTGGCACATCAAATCTTTTTGCTCAAACGCAATCTGATAGTTTATTGATTAAACAAATTCCAGCAATTCAACAAACCGTTGAAAAGCAAAAACAAGAAATTGAAGGATTAACTTCTAAAGTAAATAGTCAACAAACGACAATAAACCAACAGCGTAATTCTCTTAATGAAATTACAACTAAAGCAACACGACTTGAAAGTACAGTTGATAGTTTAGGCAGTCTTATTGAAACAAACCGAAGCAACATAAATGTAATTGCTGATGATTTAGGTACTAAAATTCAAGAAACAGGAGAACAAGCCGAAACCAGAATTTCAGAATTGGGGGGTGATGTCGAAAAAAACCGCTTGTATTGGATTATTGCCACTTTGGCAACACTTCTTCTAGGAGCGTTGATGTATTTGTTTTTGGGAAAGCGTATCAAATCAAGTCAAACAGATGTTGAAACTCAAATTAGAAACACCAAGAAATCTTTGGAAGAAGAAAGTTTGAAACTTGACAGCAAGCTTATTGAAGTCCTTGAAACACAATTAAAGGTTCAACAGGAAGAAACAAAAAACCAACCAATTGCAACAAACGAAAAAGCAGACCATTCATTGGCTCTAAAAGTTGCTGATGAAATCGTAAGAATGCAAAAGAACATTTCTCGAATGGATGCAGACATAAAAGGTCTAAAGCCATTAGAAAAGGGTATTGAGCGTATTCAGGCAAACTTTGCAGCAAATGGTTATGAAATGGTCAATT
>JAKQEZ010000063.1 GCA_029558435.1 Bacteroidota bacterium | reverse complement strand
AGCTCCAAAGATGTAATTTTTTTTCATAAATGTATAAGTATTGGACTCATGTTTAAATTTAAGATTTTATGCGCTACGACTGATCATTTCAGAGTCCATTAATAAAATAATTCAACTTTCGCAAGCTTCATTTAACCCGCTTGCGGTAGTTTTTTGAAATTTAAGTATTTTGTAAGTTTTTCATTTTCAGAGAACAATTTTTCCATTAACAATTCGGCATCTGTGTTGAAAATCTCAGACAACTCAGCTACTATTTCAATGATAATCAGCCATATTTTCTCAGATATTGTAAGTTTTATAGCATCCTTTTGCGAAGATCGAAACAATTCTCCCAGGGTTTCGTAATCGCAGAAGCGTTTTACTACCGAAAGTAGGTTGTATTGTAGCAGGCAAAGCGTTGTAGCTGCAATTTGAGCATCGAAATCTTGTGACTGACATTTTCCCAGTCCAAGGTGTTGTTTACTTTCCTTAAAAAACACCTCTACCGACCAGCGGGTTGAGTAGATTTTATAAGCTTGTTCAAAGGTCAAATCCAGGTTTGTAGTCATCATGCCGTTCCAGTTGCCTTTTTTAGAAGACTTGCAGAAAAATAGTTTTACTTTTAATCCTTTGAAATCAACAATTGTTTCAATGTAGTAATAGCCAAGCAATTTTGAACGTTTAATCATCTTTTTTCGACGAAGTAAATCAACTGTTTCTTTGGCAGTAAGGTTTTTCCCAAAGGTGTTGTAGCGTGTTTTACCCATTTTTATCATGCCGATAAAGTGACATTTTATCCGACGTGTTACAATGAACTTGACCAATTCAAAGCAGGTAAACCAACTGTCAACAAGCACATAATCGAAACGAACGCCTTTTGCAATTGCAAGGCGTATCATGTTAATCATGGAATCAATCTTGGTCAGAAAGTAATCGTTAACACGTTCATTGCCTTTGCTTGATTTATTGCGTTTTTTGCTGTACCGTTTTTTGCTTTGAACGGGTGTTAATCCGTAGGGCTTGTTTTGGTTTTTGCCTTTTTCGCCATGCAGACTAAAGTCTAAACAGAAAAAGCTTTTACCATCGTGATAACCCAGGAATAGACCCTTGAATCCGATACTTGCTGTGTGTGTTACATGTGAAAAGATTTTACCAATCAGTTCAATCATACGACCTGTTTTAGGTAAATCAGTGTCGTCAATGATTAAACAACGTGGATTGGTGTTGTCCAAATCACTATTGTTTTGAACTTTACGAATCAGTTGCATATTAAGACTATACGCCAAATTGCGCCAATCGATAGAGCTATCATTCAGAATACGGTAAAAAACGTCTTTACCGCAACAAAGAAAGCGATATAAGGCCGAATCTGCATAATGCCATGAGGTTTTGATATCAAAAAATGGAAACAGCAGCAGCAATACAAGTTTGTTGTGATTACTATACTTTAAATTGTTCGCTTGTGAGAAACCGAATTTTTTGTCTGAAAATGTCAAAGAGCGTATGAAACTGAAAATTGTTTCCATTGCTTTTTCACTTGAAGTAAAAAAGCCATTTATCTCCGAAAGTATTATTGTATCTTTGTGTCGCAGCATATTATTTTGGTTTTGTTTGGCGACATAAAGTTACTGAAATTCAGCGACTTTACCAAAATTCTATGCTGCTATTTTTATATAAATCAGCAAGTTATTATACTTGCGAAAGTTGAGCAACTAACTTTTCCAAAGTTCAAAACTTTGGAAAAGTTAGTTGTTTTTTAATATGCTCTTGCAAATACAACTCTTTGAGCAGAAGGTTTACCTGTTACCATACAATTTCCCGGAGCTTTATTTC
>JAKQEZ010000052.1 GCA_029558435.1 Bacteroidota bacterium | reverse complement strand
TTCTTTTATTCTGTTCATTTGTTCAAATGATTCAAGTCGCAAATATAGTTTTAAAATATTTTGTATCTCATTTTGCAAGATAAAAAGTAATCAAAATATTTTCAACATTCTCAAAGGTGCGTTGGCAAAAAATGGCTCTTTGGCTTTTGCCGAAGGGTTGGCTTGTGCGTTAGGGGCAAAAGCCAATGTGCCATTTGTGCGGCTGGCTAAAATTGAATTAAAAAAAATGTGCGGTGGGGAAAATAAAAAATACAGAAGGGTCGGCAATGAGTGTCGGCTTACTCGTTGTCCGTTTGAAATATGGTCTGTATGTTGGTCACTTGTCGAAATGGTTTGCTTTTGTATTAATGTTCAGTTTTTAGTCGTCTGTTTATGGTTGCACTGTCGTCTTTTAGGCTTGCTTATAACGTTTTGCAGCTTGGCGAAGTGGCGGATTTAGAAGCACTTACTTTCATTTTAGCGCTAATATTCATTTAAAAACCAAATGTTCAATGTAGCACTGAACCCGCCATTTAGCCAAACTGCTGTTAGCGGTTCGGGCTTGTTTATTAATCTTTATTGTCTTTTCGATTTAAGAATGGTCTGTGTTTTTTTATTAAATATTCTTCCAATTCATAACGTCCAAATGCAACTGGAAAAAGTGTCACTTTACACGTTTTTAAAAATTCAGTTACTTTTCTGTCTTCTATTTCGTTAAAATACCGTTTTTTACCTTTAATTTCTTGAAGTTCAAATCCTAGAATGTCAGTTCCTATATGTCTCCTAAGTGCAGAAAAATATGTTCGTCCGCTATGAGTTTTTATTCGCTCTCCAATGTCGGAACTTTCTCCTATATAAATTAGTTTGTTTGATTTGTCTTTCACAAGATAAAGTCCAGCCGAACTAACAATTTTTGCGTCAAACCAAGAAGTAAAAGTCGCTTTTAGGATTTTAATTTCGCCTTCTTCTAAAAGTTGTAAATAATTTTCTTGAACAGCATTCCAAAGTCCTTTCTGGTCTGCAATCGCAAACTTTTTCCGTTTGTCAAGTTGGAAGCCGTTAAGTTTTGTTGGCAAGTTTACAATTCCAAATTCTTCTACTTCTTTTCGTCCAATATTTGTCGAAATAAATTGAATTTTAAATTTGTCAATTGTCGTAGATTTTGCAAGTTGATTTGTAGAATTTAGTTTCTCAAAATTCTTGTAAAAAGTTGATGTTGTTGGCTTGAATTGTTGTTTAAGTCTTTTAATAAGTTCTTTTCCTTCTCCAACATAAAACGGAACTTTGTCAAGCGATATTAGGTAATTTCCAAACCCTTTTTCACTTACTGTCGAAGTGTCGCAAAACGGTTGAGTTTTCAATTTGTTAAGTCCACACGATAAAATTTCGTCTGATTGTTTTTGAATAATGTCCCAACTAAATTTCGTCATTTTTGATTGTCAATTTTTGTTTTACGTTCGGTTTTTTTAGCCTGACCGCTAACGGTTTCGGACTTGGCGAAGGTGGCGTTTTTCACCACAAATGTTGATGCGGAGAACCAAACTTTGATTAACCACAAATGTGTCTGCGGAGCACTGAACCGCCACTTTTGCCAAACCCGTGTTATCGGATGTTCTTCTCTCCATTCGTCAAGGGATTTTTCTTGTAAAAGTCAGTCGTCTGCTTAGTTAGTTTTTCCTCTAATTCGTGTCGATCAAATTCTTTTACTGTTTTTTTGAAATGTCTGATGTCATATATTTTAACTCCTGTGTTGTCCTCATATTCAAAAGCTAAAAAGCAAATAGAACGCTTATGCGTTTCAATGTTGTTACTTTCAAAGTCATAAAATGATTTGTCTTGAAACTGTTTGTTGAAGAAGTTTGCAAACTCAACTTTGTTGAGATTATAAGGTTTGTTCTTGTGCGGAATTTCAATTCTGTTTGGTGGAAGCAAGTTTGTTTGTAAAACTTGATAGCCCGAAAACTTTGCTCTCTTTCCCTCTGAAATGTTTTTAGTGTCAAGCGGTTTGCTTGTGTCCACAAACTCTTTTGTCAAGTCGTTTACTACAAAATCAAAGCGGTGCTTGTCCAAAAATTCAAGTGTTAAGTCGTTGTAGAAATATTCAAAATCAACTGTTTCAACTGCTGTTATTTTCTTTTTCCTGTCGAGGAAAGCGAAGCCTTCAAAAGTGATTTCATATTCTGTGTCGTTGCTGATTGGTGTTTCATTCAGCAATCCATTTTTGAGGAGAAAATGAAATTGGGTTGTTACAAATGAATTTGTTTCTACTCCTAAAAAATCACACACTTCAGAATGTTTGGTAAAACCATTTTGAATAGTTTGCAAAATGATTTTGCTGAAACGGTCTAATTCTATTTCTCTTTCAACAACTACATTCTGTCTGCAAAACCAAAATGGCAAATAGATTTCAAAAATGGTTTTTAATTCAAAGTCGGGTTTACGATTGTCTTTGAACATCGTAAACTCCCTTTGGAATTTTTGTTGCGGTTTGTTTTGCTCCTTGCTCATTGTATCATTTCGTTTAAGCTGTGAACAATTACTCCTTGTCTGTCAAGTTCTGCAACAATTTCTTTGAGTTTAAATTCTGTAAATTTTCCGCTTGGATTTAGTGTTGCTCTTTTCAAAATATATTCGCTGTCTCCAACAACAATCAACAATCTTTTCACTCGTGAAAAGGCAACATTTATTCTTCGGTAGTCATCAAGGAAGCCAATTGAACTTCCGCCTTTACTACTTTTTACGATGTCGTAAATGATAATGTCTCTTTCTGCTCCTTGAAACTTATCTACGGTATTTATTTCAATCAATGTTTCTGCTTTTCCTTCTTCGTCTGTCTTTAAGAAATTTTTGTATAGTTGTAAATCAATGCTGTCTTTCAATAAATTTACTTGTCCTCTATAACCAGCAATCACTCCAATTGTCAATGGTTTTTCTCTTTTCAAATTGTCTGGGTATAGTTTGTTAAGTTGCTTTAATATTTCTTTAATCGTGTTTTTGTTGCATTCATTACTTCTGTTAAATTTGTTGTCGTTGTCGTTTGGATTTTGTTGGTTAGAAGTACTAACAAAAACAACTGAATTAGGAACTTCAATTTCTTTATCCGTTGCTGTGTCAAAGATTGAAGTAGTTGGCATTTTGAATTTCAGTTCGTGAAATTTATCCTTGTCAAAGTTTGGAAGTAGTTTGATGTCAGGATTTTTCAATTTGCCGTTGTAGAAAAACCTACCAATCAAATTTCCAATTTGTCTTGGCATACGATATTGAATGTCTAACATTTTTATGAAGCTGTGTAAATTCTCATTTGCTTCAAATGCTGTAATCAGTTTTTCAAATAAACTTTCACCAAACTCTTTTTCAATATCAAGTCCGTTGTCCTCTAACTTGTCTTTTACTTTTTGTTTTACCGCTTCTTCTCTTGTTATTACTGGTGGAAGTTGCTTGTGGTCGCCAATCAAAATGATGTTCTGACCCATATTTATTGGAACAAGATTTTCGGCTGGCGATGCTTTACTGCTTTCGTCCATTATCACATAATCAAAACGGAAATTGATTTTGCTGTATTGACTGCTTGCAATGTGAATGCAAGTTGCACCAATAACATTGACAGATTTTACAAATGCAGTTCGCAAGTCAATTTCGTTGCTTCCGTCATTTAGCATTGACTTCTTCTTTGCTCCCTCGTCTGTGTCTGCATTAGAAAGAAAAGCAAACCAATCTTTTTGAATTGTCTTTAACTGCTGAAATTCTTTGCCTAATTTTTCATTAAAGATTTGGTCAACCTCTTTGAAGTTTTTTGCATTTCCAAATAGTTCCTTGATATATTGGTTCTGCATACGCAACAGATTATTAAAACTGCCGAAGGCAGTTTCATTTCCTGTTCTGATGTTGTTTGAATAGAAGTTGTAAAAGGTTACTAATGCTTTTTCTTTAATCTTACTTTGAAAGTGCTTTTGAAAAAACTCGGTAGAGTTTTCTTGTGTGTCCTTTACCCAATGTTTGAGCTTGCTTTGAAATGAATGTTCTTTTATATCATAGCTAATTCTGTCCTCGTCTGCTGCCAAACGCATAAACAAAATGTTTTCGGGCAGTCGTTCCAAAACATTGTCAACCGCTAAATTCGATTGTGATGTAACTAAAATTTTTGCATTGCTGTTTTGTGAAATAATTTGTTGAATGAGTTCAACTATTACAGTTGTCTTACCTGTTCCTGGCGGTCCTTGAATTAAATAAACTGGTTTGTAATGCAGTGCTTCAAGCACTGCCTCTCTTTGTGTTTGGTCTGTTTTAAGATTTTTATTTTTGACTTGTTTAATGAAACCATCATAGTCAATATCAATTCTATTCGGTTGGGGAATTCTTTCAGGTGTGGCAAGTATTCCGCACAACTCTGGATTAACAATGTCTTTATTTTCAAATTTTTTGCACGCTTCAACTTGCTTTTTGAATTGACTTGTTTCCATTCTTACATCTTGAAGCAAGTCTCCATTCGCTGGAATTTCGTCAACTGTAATTTTTGCGTCTTTGATAACAAGGAAACAATCCGAAGGATTGTAGTCCTGAATTTTTCCAATTAATTTATCATCAATGGAAAGGTTCACTTCGTTTCGCTTCAATTCTTTCAACTTATCCCAATTTCTAAACTCTTCCGTTAGCGTAAACCGAATGTTTGCAGGGTTGTTTGTGCTTTCTTCACGTTCAATATATTTTGCTTTGAAAGCATTTTCTTCAATGAATTCTCTTTCTTGGTCGGGAAGTGTTTGCCACTTTTTAAGTAAGTCCTGCTTTGTTTGGTTGAGTTCCGTAATTGTATTTAGATGTTCCCATTTGTTGTAGAAGTAACGGAAACTGTCAAAGTATTGCACCGGATTAAAATCAAATCCGTAATCAGAAATAAACCCTTGTTGAATGGCTTTAACAAAAGGTTGGCGTTTTATTCCTTGAACTGGAATAAAAATGTGTCCGGCTGTGTCTGCAAAAAATCTACCACTATAATTTTTAGTTGAAAATTGCCCTGTGATTTGCCCTTTGTCTTTGGAAAGGTCTCTTTCAAGTAAGAAATAACAGGTGTTGTTCATTTCATTAAGTGTTGGCAAAAAGGTTTCTCTGTCCTCTGACTTTACAACAACTTTGATAGCGGTCTGTCCGCTTCGATGAATTGAATTTGCTGTAACCTTAACCTTTTCAAGCTCCTCTAAAATTTCCGAATACTTAGAAAAACGGCTTGTCCGTTTTTCAGAAAGAGATTTTGTAAAAATCTCTTTCAAGGTTTCATCTTGATTACTTTCTAAAATAGCTTCAAAACATTTGAAAACAGAATAAATGTCGGATTGAAAATTTGGTCTTGTGTCTGATAGTTCGGGTGCAAGAAAATTTTTATTGAGAAGGTTCTGCTGTTTGAATAACTCAAATAAACCTACAAAGCGAAGCGAAGCTTCGCTTTGATTTGTTAATATGGTTTCGTCAGAAATCACAAAACCGAAACGGTTTTGTTTCTTCAAACTGTCAAGCCCTGACAACAAAGATTTAAGTGCTTTTATTGTCGGGTTGCAAATAGGTTGAAGATTGTCGTTGTGCTGGTAAACGATATAGTGAGTTTTCGTTTTCGTGTCAAAGTCAGCACGAATAATTTTTTGTATGCCGTCAATGTCCTTGTTGACTAACGGAAGAATTTCATTTTTAAGAAGTCGGTCAAGTAAAGTTTGGTATTCCTTGTTTTGTTTGATTGTCAAAACCTCAAATATCTGCCCGTCATTGCTCTCCGTCAACCAAAGTGTTAGGTTGTCGTTAAGTTGCTGTAACTCTTGAATAATATTTAGGTGTCCTACTGTTTCCAATTGTCAGTTTATTGTTTGCACTGTCGTTGTTTTAGAATATCCGATAACGTTTTGCGGCTTGGCGAAGGTGGCGATTTTCACCACAAAGTTTTATGCGAAGAACCGCACTTCAATTATACAAAAAATTGTCATACGAAGCACTGAACCGCCACTTTTGCCAAACCGCTGTTATAAGCTGGCCTTCTGTCTGTCGAGGTTGTAAAGTCCTTGTCTGCTGTGAGTTTCGCTGTCATTGTCGAGTGCGAATGGGGCTGTTTGTGTCGGCTGTGGGTAGTGGTTTTAAAAATTTTATAAGGGAAGGGAATTTTAAAAAATAATTTTTCTTTGGGTGGTAAAGGTGTAAGCTCTTTTGCAATTTTTGGACTGTGCGTTGGCTTGTGCGAATTGCAAATGTGCTTACACCTGTGCGATGGCTATTTTCTTCTGTTTATTTTTTCTTTTGCTGTGTCAACTAAATAATAGACCATTGGCACTAAAAATACGGTCAAAATTAAAGATGATAGAAGTCCGCCAATGATTACCCAAGCCAAACCGTTTTTCCATTCTGCTGCTGTTCCTGTCGCCATTGCGATGGGAAGCATACCAACTACCATTGAAAGGGTTGTCATTAGGATTGGTCTCATACGACCCTTTCCTGCAATGATTAAGGCTTCTTTAAAATGTATGCCTTCTGCTTTTAATTGATTGGTAAAATCAACAATTAGAATAGCGTTTTTTACCACTAAGCCCATTAGCATAATTAAACCCAATAAAGCGAATAAACTCAAATTACTTAACGACAAATTCAAAGCGAAAAATGCCCCAATTGCTGCTACTGGAATAGAAAATAATACTACAAATGGATAAATAAAACTGTCGTAAAGTGCTACCATAATCAGGTATATCAGTAAAAACGAAATGAGTAAAACAGAACCTAATGCTCCAAAACTATCATTCTGTCTTTTGATGTCGCTACCCCAAGTCATTTGTATTCCGTTTGGCAATGGATTTTCTTTTAGATAAGCTACTACATCGTCTGCTACAGTTCCTGATGGTCTGCCTAATGCGTCTGCCGTTAAAGTAACCGCTGGTTGTCGGTCTTTTCGTTCTAACAATGACGGAGAATTGTCTTGCTCAACGCTTGCAAATTGTGAAATTTCAACTGGTATCCCCATTGGGTTAATAATGGAAAGTTGTTGAACATCTTCAAAATTTCGTCTGCTAAATTCATCTAACCAAATTCGCACAGGATATTCCGTTCCGTTTTCGGTTAGGGTTGCATCATCATTACCTGTAAACGCTGTTCTTAGGTTCAAACCAACATAAGCCGTTGTTAAACCCAATCGTTGCATTTTATCCTTGTCGGGAATTATTTTGTATTCGGGGCTACCTGCTTCAACGGATAAGCGAACATTATCCGCACCGGGAATTTTTTCAATTACCGTTTTCAATTCATCGCCTGTTTTCATCACCAAGTCCAAATTGCTACCGCTTAACGTAATTTCAATTGGTGCTGAACGTGGAATTAAACCCAATGCTGCCATTGAATAATTGATACTCGGAAATTTTGACTTTAGTTCTTCCCGAAGATTTTTCATAAATGTTTCGGTAGGTAAATTATTCAATTCCTTTTTGGATTTTAATTGAATAGTAAATTCCGTTTTATTTGCTGAACCTACTCCCAAACTTCCAATGCCAGTGCTTGGTCCGCCAATATTGCTGAACACCGTTGCTACTTCGGTTTGTTGAATAATGTATGTTTCAATCTTTTGAGCAATTAAATTGTTTTGATGTATAGATGTGGACTTATCAAATTCTAATGCCATTCTAAATTTTCCTTGGTCGCCAGTTGAAATTAATTCTTTACCAATAATACCTTGTTTCATAATGCCTAAAGTCATTGCAAAAAGCACAATAACGATACCTGTAAAAGCTAATTTATGGTTCAATACCCATTCTAATTTGCGACCATACCATTCATTAAAGTTTTCTAATTGAATTTCAAACCATAGTAAAAAGCGATTGAAAAAATTGGTAGGTTGTAAGTCTTCTTTTTTGCCAATACGAGAAGCCATCCAAGGCGTTAAAGTAAAACCAACCAATAAACTGGTGAGAGTAGAAGTTACTACTACAACCGAAAACTGCTTGAGCATATCAGCAACAAACACTTGAAGAAAAAGAATAGGCAAGAAAACCACAACATCAACCAAGGTGATGGATAATGCAGCAAAGCCAATTTCCATTCTGCCATCCATTGCAGCAGTTCGTTTGTCTTTTCCTTTATCTAAGTGCTTTTGAATGTTTTCTAAAACTACGGTAGCATCATCTACCAAAATACCAATGATTAAAGACATTGCAAGCAAAGTCATTAAGTTTAAGGTGTAACCCAAAAGCCACATCACAGCGAATGCGGTAACTAAAGATGTTGGAATAGCTACCAAAACGATTAATGAATTTCTAAAACTTCGTAGAAATAAAAGCATTACTAACGAGACCAATAACACCGCTAAAATCAAATCAAAAACTACAGAATTAACGGCTGCAATCGTGTTGTCGGTGCTATCGTCTGCAATAATAAATTTCACACCCGAACTGGCATTTTGTTGTTCGATAGATTGAAATTTCTCCCGAACTGCTTTTGAAACATCTACTGCGTTTGCATCTCCTTGTTTTTTCAGCATTAAACCAATGCCGTTTTTACCGTTGTAGCGACTTATGGAAGTTGTTTCTTTTATACCATCAATTACATCTGCTATGTCTTTTACATAAACTGGACTTCCTAAAACAGGCATAGCGACTTGGACATTTTTAATATCCTCAATAGATGTGAATTTTCCCGTTAAACGAACTGAATTACTTTCTTTTTCGGTTTGCACCTTTCCAGCAGGTAAGTCTAAGCCAGAACGATTAATTGCTTCAACAACCTGAACCATTGAAATTTTATACAATTTCAGTTTGTCCTGATTTATTTTTACTTGTATTTCTCTTTCCTCTCCTCCTAAAACAGTAATCTCTGCTACACCTTTTATTTGTTGAATTTG
>JAKQEZ010000045.1 GCA_029558435.1 Bacteroidota bacterium | reverse complement strand
TCCCGTTCCAACAAAACATCATTATCATAATGTTAAAAAAAAAATCATAGTCTAGAGCCATAGTAATTATTGATATTATTCGTTTCATACTCGATTAATTTATAGTTATATCAAAACTGTTATTTGAAAAGAAACGTTTTTACACCAATTTTAAACATAAAATTGATATTTACTCTGTTAACACAATCAGATTCATTAAAAAAAAATTAACAGTTGATAAGAACTTCCTAAGTCGTCTTTTATTATGTTGGGTAACGGTTGGCGGCTTGGCTTTCGGGCGGTAGATTACGCAGCACACGCTCTGCGAGCCAACTACCACCAAATATACGCATTTCTGTCAAACGTGCAAGTCGCCATATCCTGAAAGCCAAGCCGCTGTTGTAGGCTGGCCCTTATTTCATTTTAATCTCGTTGGAAGTGCTTAAACGCAACCTAATACATGTTTATCGTTTGCGATTTTGGTTGAGTTTTATTCTTCAAAACGATATTGTTTTTCAAGCAATGTCCTTTTATATAATGCGGTTTTTGCTATGGTTGACAATCCCTTACAAATTGCACCGCCAGCGAATGAACCAATTGCGATAGGGAATAAAGAAGAAGCCATTGAAATTCCAATTATTGCATTTTCTCTTTCCGAACTGTAATCCATATCATTCGCCAAATACATAATAAAACCAATCACCGCAACAAGCATTGCTATCGAAGCAATAACAAAGAAGAATGTACCAAAACCATTTAATGTTTTTACACCACTTCCTTCAAAATTTACCTTAACTTCTTTTTCTGGTTTGGGCGGAAAATATTTGCAAATTTCATTATATTCTTCATCTGTCGTTTCAACTGCTACGTCAAGACCCACATAGTACATTTTCTTTTCAATATCCCACTTTGCGTTTTCAGAAAAATACTCTTGGTACTTTCGCTCGCTTTTATTTTCATCTATTAGACCAAGGCTAATCAAATGTTGGTTGCGTTCTTTTAGTTTAGTAGCTTCTTGCTCAACTTTGGCTTTTTCAATAAAAGATTGTACTTGTTCATTCATAATGGTATGGGTTTTAATTCCTGCTCTTTCGGCTTCGCAGGGCTTGCCTACAACGTCTGACTCGCTTGGCGAAGGCGGCATTTTGAAGCACTAACTTTCAACTGAAGACGAGACTTTAAAATTAAACAAAAACTTCAAACCGAAGCCATTTCCTGCCGCTTTTGCCAAACGAGCTGTTACCTGCATCTCATTTTATAAATCAATTAAAATCATACTGGTTAGAGGAATTGGATTATAAATCTTATCTCCTATAGGATTAATAAATTCTTTTTCTTCTTCAACCCATTTAAACCCTGGTCTGGACAAGTAGTATTCATTCCCTTTTAATACTTTACTCACATAACAATAGCCTACACCAGCGATTGAGGAATAAACTATTTGACCAATGTTTGCTTTGTTAGCAAAGTTTTTGTTTTCTCTGTTTTGGGTTGCACGTCTAAACGCATTGCAAACCTGATTTTCAAAATAGTCTAATTGCGTGTCTAAATTTCTTGTTGTCTGTTTTAAGTTCTTGGCTTTTTCTCTTACTTGTCCAATCAAAGTAGTTAGATTTTTGTCTATATCCGTTGTTGATGACCAACCTAAATAATGCAATGAATTTAATAAAAGTGTTTTCAAATAGGGGCTTTCATCTTCTTTCCAGTAAGTGTTTAAAATACAAACAAGCGTACTGATAAGTGCATCTCGTTGCAATTGCTCAAACTTTTTTCGTGTGTAATCAAAAGTATATTCTTTAAAGCCATTTTTGGATAATCGCAGAAAGTCGCCAACTATATTTAGGCAACAACCTTTTACGTTATCATTTTCGTAGTCACCAGTTACAGGCAAATAAGTAAAAAATAGTTGTTGTTGTTCATCTTCTATTTTTTCTGATTTACCGCCAAACTCGTGAATA
Organism: Bacteroidota bacterium; assembly: GCA_029558435.1. The sequence goes on along the minus strand of JAKQEZ010000045.1, from coordinate 11,183 downwards.
AGTTCTAATGCAATCAAATATTTTGTTAAGTCTGTTAAAGTCAGTTTATAGTCCGATACTCTGGTGTCTTTAAATAAAAGATCGTGGTGAAAATAACTGTAAAGATTTTTGAAAAAGTTTTTGAGTTTTCGTTTGTCGCTTTCTAAAAGTTTCAAAGGAATGCTTTTACCTTGTCGCACTTCGTTTTCATCGTTTCCGCTAATGTTGCTAATATCATCTTCTTGTTCGTCTGTTCTTATGTCTGCTTCCAACGCTAAACTTTGTGTATGAGCTAATTTAAGTGCATCTAACACACGGAGCGAGGGTGTTAAAAGCAAAGCGTTTTCTTGTAGTTGCGAATTTTGTTCTATTGGTTTGTAACCTGATAAATCATAAAGTTGTGATTGGTCGTCTGTTGTCTTTTCTTCTTTTGTACTCAGTTTGTTTTTAGAAGAATTGATAACAGAAGTTCCGTCTTCTTTCTCGCTTTCGTCAATTATGGCATAATGAATTAAATCTAATACATTTCGCAATTCACCACTCTGAAGCTGTCCGCACAATCTTTCCAACTCTGCATTTTTCGGGTCTGGGTGTGTTTTTGCAATTGTAAAATAATTACTGATAAGAATTTTGTTTGAAAGGTTTTTTTTGTTATCTGTGCTTTGTATTTGCACATATCTTAATTTATTTTCGTCAATATCAAGGTTTATTTCGTGCTGTGGTTTTAGTTTTTGGATTGTTTGATTTTTTATCAGTTGATTATTGTTGTCATATAATGCAACTGAAACTGAAGTATCAAAACCGTTATCTGTATAAAGCGTTAATGTTGCGTAATTGATTTCGGCGACTGATAGTTTTATTGGAAACCGATTGTTTTTGATTATCGCTTGCTCTATTGAAACTTTATTATTGACTGTAAAATTTGAAAGTTGTTTTTTGCTACTATCTTTTAGTTTCAATCCGATTTTTTCTAAAATGTTCCCTTTTTCTGATTGAATGAAAAGCGAAACTTCCGAATTAGCTGTGTTTGAAATTCCTAACCCTGCCGAAGTAATATTTGCACTGCCGAACAAGCAAAATTCTTTGTTGCTTTTCGTCTTAAAATACAAAATTTTAGCGTGTAGTTTTGATTGCTGTTTTGCTCCAATATTTCTGCATAAATCTAATTCTTTCCAATCGTGGAAATTATATATTTTACTGTCAGGCAATTCCATAGGAATTGTGCCACTTTCATCAATTACTACATTGATTTTTGCATTAGGGAAAGCATTTTTTATTTCTTCTAATGCTTTTCCTTGTTTGTCGTAATAAGGTGAAACGGTTGTTATTTCTGTTACTTTTTCATTTGCCATAAGCTGTTTAATCTGTTGCCAAATTGTGGTTTTATCGGTATTGTATAAGAAAGTCGTTTTGTTGTTGGGTAAATCTAAAAACTGAAAATCTTCAACCTTTGGCAATTCCATAAGCCATTGTGAATGTTCGGCAATCCAATGTGTTGTTTTTTCATTTACAATACCTTTTGTGTTTGCACTTAACTTGGAAACATAATTCCACGCTGCGGAAAACACAGGTGAATTTTGCGGTTGATTTATATCAAAATGGTAAGCACCCCAAATTTCATCATTACTTCCATTACCAGAATTGGTAAGGTTTCCCGAACCAACAAGTAATAAGCCTTCATTTTCGCCAAACAGTAACCAAATTTTCGGGTGGAAAATATTTTTTTCAAAAATAGGATATAGTGAATATCCTGTTGCCAATTTCATTTCATCGCCTGTTGCTTGTTGCATCAATTCAGAATAGAAATGTCCGTCAATAAAAACATTTACGTTTCTAATTCCGCAGGAACGTAACCATTTCATTACTTTCATTTCAAAGAAATAGAAATCAAAACTGAAAGATGTGAGTACGCAAGAGTGGTATCGTCCGTTACCAATAAGCGAAAGTATGTTGTTCCGTTTGATAGCCATTATTGGTAAGCAATTTTTGTGTGTAGTTCTGTAATGTTACCTTCATCATTGATAACTTGCAAATCATAAAGTAAATTTCGCAATGCATTCATTCGTGGCGAAGTCCAACGTGCAGGAAAAGTATCAATAAGGCGTATCATTTGTTCCTCAATGATAAATTTATTGGTTGCTTGTGTTCCGTTTCCCATTTTTCGTAAGGCAACCATTTGGTGGCGATAAATTATGTTTTTATGAATAAAAAATGAAATAAATTCTTGCAAATCATTTTGCAAATGGTTTGTAATTGCAAATAGGCCGTCTGCCACATTTCCCTCTCTAATAATTCCGTTTCGGCTCAAATATTCTTTAAGTTGTGGTAATTGTTCTTTGTTGTTATGATAAAGTTTGAAAAGTAAATCAAAACCGATTTTTGCATTTTCTTGTGGTGTGTTGTTTCTTTCTATTTGTTCTAATAAGTCAATTTCAGTTTTATCAATATTTGTAATGTAGTTTTCAAGTGTTGTAGCCTCGTTGGTCTTACTTTCTTTGTTGATTAGCTTTGAAAAATCAGAAATGAATTTTGGCAAATATTCTTCTCTGTGTAAAGTTTCTAAATATTGAAGTGTACCATAGAAAATTAGCCCACAGGCAAACTGCCAATATTCGTTTAGTTGGTAGCAATACCAACCAATATTGGTATTTTCAATATTTTTAAATTTCTGTTCGTAACAATTGTCAAGATAAACATACCAGTTGTATTCCTGATTGTTTTCCTCTGCTGTTGATAGTAAAGAAGCGATTGTATTTCTTCTGTGAAATGTAAAATCTTCTTCAATTTCTTTGCTCGGATAATCTTTATCCAATAGCATTTCAACGTATAATTTCCATTCTATACTTTCAGGGTTTACTTTATCAATGGCAAAATATTCAATTAGTTCCGAAATATTATTTTGCGATAACTTTCCTTTCTTTATGCAGTTGTAAAATAGTGTTTTTATTTCTTCTGTCAACCCTTCGTCAAACGCATCTGCTAATTGCTTTCCTGAAACCTTTTGTTTCGGGTGTGGTTGTGTAATGTTGAAAATAATATCACCTTCATCATTTTCATAACGTACAACTAAAGAAAGGGCAGACATTGCTCCAAAATAATATTGTCCAAAGGCTCCTGATGCATATTTCCAATAAACATTTTCATTCCCTTTGTCTTTATCAGCCCCGGCAGCTAAGTCATAGTTATCTATACTTTCCTTAATTAGATTTGAGGCAAACAGACTTCCTGTAATTTGAGTAATTTCAGGGCGTTCAGATTGCATAATAATTGCAATCATTAGTTCCGCTCTTCGAATAAAGCGATATTGTTCCGTTTGGTTGCCCTTTTTTTCTTTTTGAAAATAAAAATTTATTAGCCAACAATAAAATCCGTAATATCTAAGGCGATTTGTTAGATTGGAAATCCCTGGTAATAGTGTAGAATATGTTGCTTCTGAAGTTACTTGTAGTCCTAAAGGGTCAAGTCCAGTTATTAAATTAATATTTTCTCCCCAAAAAGGGGATATAGAATTTCCCTTTTGTAATACCGCCATAGTTTATTTTAATTTTTTACTCATATTATTGTTCCTTTTAACCTGTAAAATGTTTTGCTTAGAGTTGCAGGTAACGGTTCTGGTATTGCCGAAGGTGAGAATTTTTAGTACAAAAGTTCAATTGAAGAATGAATGTTAAACTTTGCACAAATGTCCAATCGAAGCTGTTCAGCCCCGCTTTTGGTAATACCTTGTTATGCACTGGGCTGTTTTATATTTCCCTTGTTTCAATGATTTTTGCATTTGCTCCAGTTCCTTTTATTTTACTCAAATATTTATTTTCAAGTTTGTCTTGGTATATTACATCTATTTCGTAATCACAATCCTTAATGTGTTTGTTTCCTTTTTGTCGCCCGAAAATATATCTTCTTTGTCCCTTGTCCAAGTCGTAGGGTAATGATAAGCTATGTAGAATAATGTCATCCGAAGTTAATTTGAACTCTATAAGTTTAGCGTCTTCTCCTTTATTGTTTAAGTCAATTGTCAATTCCCCGTCAAATCCTTTGTAGCCTGCACCATTTAGCCAAAGATTGGGTTTTACACTCAATTTTAATTTTCTCTCTTCGATTTCTTTTAATTGACCTAATGCTTTGTCATCCTGTCCTTTCAGGATTGACGTATTTCTAAATATTTCAACTTGCTGTGCAATCAAATCATTTTGCAATTTCATTGTCTCGTTTTGAGCTTCTAAAATTGTAGCTATACCAGTAAGTTTGTCTATTTGGGTTTGTTTGTCTTTGTCTCTACGGAAAAGAAAAACAAATGCTCCAAAAGTAGCAAGTGAGCCAATTGCCCCAATAATTTGGAAAATCATATTAACTGTGGTGCATTCCATTGTTACTAATATGTTTTGATAAGGCAGATATAGTTCTTAATTATTTTAGCCTTGTCCTTCAAGGACATGTCCTTAACTATATTTTTCCCGTCCAAATAAACGGATTTGGTTAAGACTTTCAGATACTCGGTTTTTACAGCATAATTTACATTTTGTGGAATGTTGCCTTTATATTTTGCCATGAATATTGAGTTTAATGAACTTGTTGTAATTCCAACAATATTCCCTTTACTATTAAAAAGAGCTCCACCGCTATTGCCTGGTTGGATTGGAACAGAAATCTGCATACAAGTATTATCATTATCTATCCCTGATAATGAATTAATAATGCCTGTTGTAAGTTTTGATTCTGTACCCATAATGTCTGGTTGTGGATAGCCAATCGTAAATACTTCTTCTCCCACTTCATAATCATCTGATAATTCATATGGCAGATAAGTTAATTTTTTGAACGTACTATCGTTGATTTTTAGAATTGCAATATCATTCGTTTTGTCTGCCAAAAACACACTTACTTTATATGTTTTTATTCCTTCTTCTGAAGGAAAAACAACTTCAATTTCTTTTGCTTCATCTATTACATGATAATTTGTAGCAATAAAACCATCTGTATTCAGGATAAAACCTGTTCCAGAACCAACCTGTTCTTTCTTTCCATTAATTTCCATTCCTTTTGGCTTTTCACCTTTCGCTACAGTCCCATCAAGATATACTCCATAAAAATTAAAATTACCTTGGTCGTCCGCATTACCTTCAATTATATCTATTTTCTTTATGTTTTTGTCAATTGAACTAAAAACTAGAGTGAAATCAACTATTTCGTTATATGAACGCATTATGTATTTTTTCGGTGCAAATGGGATGTTTTTCGCACTCACTAATTCTGCAATTCTTTTTCCATATTGGTCAGAGATGTAATACGCTTTTTTGTCGCCCGGTTTATAAGTCCGTATCCAACCAGCTCCCAATGAGTTAACATACCTTATGTTTACTACTGTATAGTCGTTAGAGATTTCTATGCTTTTTATAAGCAAAGATTGAACGTGAGAATTTGTCTCAACATATGGTAATTCAATTGTCTTTTGAGCAAAGGACAATAAGGGTAAAATTGTTGCAATTAGGATTGCGATTTTTGCTTTTAATTTCATTGTCGTAATATTAGCGTTGTTTGTTGTTGTCTTAGCCTTGTGCATAACGTCTGACTCGCTTGGCGAAGGCGGCACTTTTAAGCACTAACTTTTGACCGAAGACGAGACTTTAAAATTAAACAAAAACTTCAAATCGAAGCCATTTCCTGCCGCTTTTGCCAAACGAGCTGTTATAGGCTGGCGTTCTTGTCTGGCTTGGGTTACAACCATTTTAATCGGCAAACCTTTTTTGCCTGGTTTGAGTCTCGGGTGCTTTATTTTTTTAGTGTTGGACAAAATATTTTGAATTTCTTTTTGCTTTGTAAGCTCTATTACAAAGCTTTGGTTTTGGGATGGCTTGTGCAGTTTTTAATAGTGCTTACCAATTAGGCAGAAAATTTAAAGTGTTACTTATAGTCTTTGGCTTATAGTCTACATATTCTCACCTTTACAAAATGGATATAAAGTCAAAAGTCGGAAAACGAATTAAAGAAATTCGGGAAAAAGTCGAGATGTCTCAAAAGGACTTGGCTTATTCGGCTGATTTGGACAGAAGCTATATAGCAAGTGTAGAAAGTGGTCAAAGGAATATATCTATTGTCAACTTGGAGAAAATTGCAAACTCGCTTGGTGTATCACTTAGCGAACTATTTAAAGGAATATGATGAAATTAAAAATACCGAATTCAGAAGTTCAAGAATTGTTGTCAGGTAAAACATATAGTTACCCAAAATACGCAACGCAAATAATGAACTTAGCAAATCAAAATGCACAAGGGACAAGAGCCAAAATTGTCGGGCAAATGAGTGACTTAATTCAAGAATTTGAAGGAACTGCATTGTCTGAATGGGAAAAATGGTATTTAGAAGGTCATCCTTATGCTATTGCTAATGCAACTGAAAAGGTTTATGCAATGGTCACATTGTTTAAAGAAGCAATTTTAAAAATTGATAAAGAAACTGTTCGTGAATGGATTGAAGAACTTGTAATTGTCAAAACGTTTTCAGGCTTAAAATTTCAGGAAGCGATTTTGAAAAAGATTTCACTTCATTTTAAAAAATCCTACAGACTTGCTAAACCAGATGAAGAAAGCAAAGGAATTGATGGTTTTATTGGCGACAAGCCGATAAGCATAAAACCAATGACTTACAAAACAAAAATGGGTTTGAATGAAGTCATTAGTGTTCCTATTGTATTTTACGATAAGAAAAAAAGTGAAATTGTTATTGAGTTTGACGAAACAAAAATTTAATTATGGCGTATACTGGCGGTCCTTTAAATGAATTAAACGGTAAAATGGGAATTTCTGCACCGTTTAAAAGTGTTCCTGTTATGAAATTGATTAGGGCACATAATCCAAAAAGTAAAGAAGAATTGGTTGAGTTAATCAAATGGCATTCTGAAAACACTTGCGAATGCGGTGTTGTCAGCCAGGGAACTGTAGAGTCATTTGGCAAAAATCTTTACGATTCACAAAAGAAATATTGGGGTGAAATTCGATATAGCTTACAAGATTGTATTCAATGGGAGTATGATTTATTTGTTGTTCAGTCGCTTAAAGGTGGCATCGTTGAAAAAAGAGCAATTACCGAGCTTGCTAAAAAAGTTTCAGGTTTCGCTTTTGAGGAAGCTGAAGGCTTTTTGGATGAAGAACTTCGAATTGACATAGTTATTAAAAAGAATGGAAGTGAAGTCGGTGGAATACAGGTCAAGCCACTTACATTTAAAAAGATGCGTAGAGAAGTTATAACTTTTAATAAAAACGCAAATCAGAAATGGGGCAAGCCGGTATTTTACCTGTATTATGATGATAATGAAAATTTTGTCAATGTTGACGAGCTTGTTTCAGCTATTCACAAATTATAGGTCAAACAAAGTTTTTTCTTTACCTTTTTTTTGTATGGATGAAATTTCAACATTTTCAGGTTTCACACTGTCATAAGTTGCAACTAATTTTTTATTCTTTCTTTTAACAGAGGTTACGAAGTTCAATTTGATGTTGGTTTCCTGATTAGTCATTACTGGTAGCTGCAAGTTATCGTTGTAATGCTTTATTTCTCCCTTTTTAATATCAGCATTTCTTTCTGTTATAAAGTTGATATGTTGGTCAATGCGGTTTTGAATAATCGAGTTGAAAAATGTTACTGGCGTTGATTCTAAATTGTCAATAATAATATTCAGAAACATTGGGTCAATTTCATAACCTACGCTGTTTCTGTTTGATGCAATTGCAGCCAATGAAGTTGTGCCAGTTCCCAAAAAAGGGTCTAACACTGTGTCGCCTTGAAGCGAATACATATTTATAAGCCTGTAAGGAAGTTCAAAAGGATAGGCAGCACTTCGTTTTCTTGTTCCAGATTTGTCAATTTTTTGTTTGGTTCCTTTTAAATCCCACAAGTCTGAAAACCAAATATTTCTTTCTTCCCAAAAGAATGAACTTTCTTTTCTTCTTAGTTTTTCGTTTTCAGTTTTAAATTGTCGTTTGCTACCTTTTCGAAAAATCAATATCCACTCGTGTTCTAAAGTCACATAAGCACCTGAAGGCAACATTCCTGAACCCATAAATTTGTTTGGTGCGTTTGTCTGTTTTCTCCAAAGTATATTCGGTAAGTTTGAAACTCCTAACTTTTGAAATGCTGAAATAATTCTTGAATGGCTTGGATAAAGAGCAAACTCACCATTTATGGTTCTTGTTGCGTCACCAATATTAATGCAGGCGAAACCGCCAGGGATTAAAACTCTTTTAACTTCTGCCCAAACTTTATCAAGTTCCAAGTGCATAAGTTCAAAAGCTTTTGCTCCGTCATTTTGGTCTAATGCAAATTGAATTTCTGGATTTTGCTTTGCCATAATTTCATCCCACATTTCAATCATTGGGTATGGTGGTGATGTTACAACAAGTTCAATTGAATTGTCTTTGAGTTGCTCCATATTTTGAGCTGCTCCTATAATTATACTATGTGTCGTTGAATTAATTTCCATTTAGCAAAACTACAAAAAGTTACTTAAAGTCAACATATAAAAATCAAATAATTTTGGATGGGTCGGCAAAAAAAATGGCTCTTTGGGTTTTGTGAAAGGTTGGCTTGCGTTTGGGCATAACCAAATGTGCCATTTTTGCGGTTAGTAAAGAATTTCAAAATATTTTGTGAGTTGGCAAAAAATAAAACACGAAGCGTTTGGTTGTCGTTTAGGGAAAAAGTCTTCTGTAAAGTTTGTATGTTGTCCTGTCGATTCGATAATTATTTATCTGTCTAATGGTTGTTCCGTCGTCTTTTACGCTTGCCTATAACGGTTACGTATATGAAACGTTTGGCATTTCGAAGCACTTTCCTGTCAAGTTACAAGCACTTTTGATACGAGCTGAAACGTTCGATAACCCACTGACTGCCAAATGTTTTATATACGATGTTACCAGCCGTTTTTCTTTGTCATATAGTTGTCTAAACTTCATTTCTTAGTTATGAATTTCATGAATGTTGATGTCAAGTCAATTATAAATTCTATTTCTTTTTCGTTGACATTATCATCGTGTTTCGCGTATTTGTTTTGATATTTTCCATAGTAGTCCAAAAGTGTATTGAACATATTAGTGGTCTCAGGACTTATACCCTTATTTTTCTGAAATTGACCAACATCCGAAATTTGCTTTTCTAAAGGTTTATCATTATTGAGAAGTTCTTTTAATAGTAATTCTAATGAAAGTCTTAAATCATCTATCAAATTTCTTTGATAAATACGGTTATTCAACTTGTCCAAAGCCGAATTATAAAGCTCAAATGATTTTTTATATGCAGAAAGCCAATGTTGTGTTTCCTTAACTATTTCAGATGCCAAGATATGTTGACCTTCTGGAATGTACTCTGGGTATTGCGAATACAATTTGTTTTTTAAGTCTTTAACACTTTCAAGATGAATCATCCTTTCAATTAATTCACTAATAATTCCAAACTGTTGGTCAGAGTTAAATCTTTTTAAATTCTCCAAAAATGCAGTTCTTTTATTTGGGACATCAAGAAATGGTGGCTTATGAAAAGGTATATCAATATTATAGTCTAAACTTTTTGCAGAAAAATATTTTCCTATTTCAGTAGAAGTTAGCCCTGAATTAGTTTCAGCTAATATATCAGAAGCGTATGTCAAAAATACATTATTGATTGGTTTCTTCATTGTCAATTACTTCGTTATTAGTTATTATTTCAGTATTCTCTTGTTTTTTTTCTGCCGCTCCAATTCTTATAAAAGATATTTCACTTTTATCTTTCATAGAAATAAGTGAAAGATTGTCTTTGTCAATCTTAACTAACTTATAAAATAGTTCTTTGTTTGGGTATGAAAGATTGATTGTGTTTCCTTTGTCTGTAAATTTCAATAGACCTTTTAAAACTTTATCGTTTATAATTTCTGTGAATTGATGCTTACCGAAGAAAGAATGCTCAAAGAAGAAAATTTGGTCATGATAGGAAATATTTTTCCAACGTTTACCGAATAAAATTAGATTTCGAAAATATTTTGGTTTTGATAAACCAACTATTATTAAAATCAGAATTATCGGACCAATTGAAATTGCCAAATAAGCAATAAGGTCTTTATTGATAGCTTCATTATTTTCAGTAATTACATAATGTCTCCCTGACAATGAATGATATACAGCCCAGTCTTCTGTATTAATATTAGCACCATGCTCGTCTGATGTGTACCAATTTGAAGAAAACTGACCAGAAGAAGTATATTGTATTGGTTCCCTATTAGACATATAAAAATAGTTATTTCTGATATCGGGGAAATTAGTTATATCAACAAATTTACCAGGTGTATATGAGCCAGGCGATTGCCTATCTTCCTTAGTGAAGAACTCATATGCTTGGGTATAACACTGACGAACAGGCAATCTGTAATTATCAGAATAATAACCACCACTTATTTTATAACCATCCCAATATTCTGGTTGAACATATCGAGATGCAGGTTTTTTATAACCCATGTCACCTGATGTGATAGTTTCAATATCATATCCATCTGGATACCTTTTTGTAAGCATTTTGATTGTAAAGCCACCATATGATGCTTTAAAAATTGTATATAGTTTTTCTCGTTCCCACCAAGGTTTGAAAAGACTTTCTAAAGAATTGTCATTTTTGGATTTGGATTTAGAATTGTATCCAGTTTCTTCGAGTTCACCCTGTGTCAATGAATAAGTTCCATCTAATATCACTGTCTTCCCATCAAGAATTTTGTCTATACGACTATATATTTCATTCTTAAGTTCTTTCTTTTTGTTATTTGAGATTAAAAATGCACCAAGCACTGCAGCACCAATTAGTAAAAATGAAAATGAATAAATTTTAAAAGATGCCCAAAACTTAACATTGCTATCTTCTACTAAGACCTTGGTTTCTTTCTCTTTTTCATTTTCATTCTCATTAGTGGAACTTGGACTATTATCAACAATTGGTGGTGGCGGGGGTGTTTTTTTTAATAAAACTTTAAGCTCTTCAACTTCTCTGACTGGCTTCCAATTCTCAAAATCTTCAGTCCATACAAGCGTGTCTGGTTTTAATCCAACTGTTTTTAATTGCTCAATAGAGAAAGGTCCTTTTTGTTCCTTTTCATCAAGATAATAGTATTCTTTTTCCATATATTATCAATTTAGTAGTGTTGTTTCTCAAAATGGCTGGTAACGTTCCGCGGCTTGGGTTTCGGGCGGTAG
>JAKQEZ010000030.1 GCA_029558435.1 Bacteroidota bacterium | reverse complement strand
CCGATTCAAAAACATGGTTGTGGCGTATAGAAAAAGATGATTAATTGTATATTTATGCGAAGTAAAACTCGTATTTTTGTACCATGAAATTAAAGCAAGTACCTTTAGAACTTATCAATTCCCTCAATAAAAACACATTGATGGAAGCATTGAACATCGTTTGCATAGAATTGGGCGATGATTATGTTAAATCAAAAATGCCGGTGAACACAACCACGCATCAACCAGCAGGATTGTTGCATGGTGGAGCAAGTGCTGCTTTGATAGAAAGCATTGGTTCAATGGGTTCAGTATTATTGATTGATATTGAAAAAGAAGTTCCTGTTGGACTTGAAATCAACGCCAATCACATTGCAGGTGTAAAAGATGGGCATGTTATTGCAACTGGTAAAATTGTTCATGCAGGCAAGCGCACACATGTATGGCAAGTGGATATTCATCACGAAGAAACTGGAAAATTAGTGTGTACTGGTCGCTTAACTGTGATGATTGTTCCGCGTTAAGATTTGCAAGCAACTCTAAAATATAGAATACCTGGTCAGCCAATAGTTGAACTCCACGGAGCTTTTTGTTTGTTGGATAACCCCAAATCGTTTGAAGGTTTTTTACTATCCGATTTTCAAGCACAAAAGTTTTATGGTTTTGTTGAAGGTGCAAGTGAACCAGATTTTCCATCACCACAACAACCAATTGTTATTTCAGAGGATGCTTATTTAAACTTGGCACATGAGTTTATTCACTATTTGCAAGATTTGAATATTGGAAAAGCCATTTTATCGCGTGTAAAAGCTATTCCAGCCAATCAAACTACCCAAAATGATTTGTTTTTGCAGCTTGAAGCCAATTATCCCAACGCTTTTTGTTATTCTATTGAACACTCGCATATTGGCAATTGGATTGGAGCAACGCCAGAAATACTGTTATCGGTGAGCAATGGAGTAGGAGCAACCATGTCACTTGCAGGAACAAAACCTGTAAACGATAAACAAAATTGGGGTGAAAAAGAGTTGCACGAACAACAATTGGTTACCGATTTTATACAACACATCATTGAAGAAAACTGCACCAACGTTGAGGTTTCAAATCGTGGAGAATTGGTTGCTGGACCGGTGGTTCACCTCATTCACCGTTTTCAATTTTTAGTAAACAAAGAAAAAGAGTGGAATTTAATTACTTCATTGCATCCAACTCCAGCAGTAAGCGGTTTTCCAAGAGATAAAGCATTAAAATGTATCGCCAATTTTGAGCCTCATGAGCGCGAATTTTATGCTGGTATAATTGGTATAAAATCTGAAAAACAGTCACAGTTGTATGTAAATCTAAGATGTGGACAATTTATTGAAAATAATCTCTATGCGTATGTAGGTGGCGGATTAACGCAAGCATCAGAGCCACAAAAAGAGTGGTTGGAAACAGAAAAAAAAGCAGAAACGTTGGCTAAATTTATGGCATAAAAAAAGGAGAAAAGTTTATTTTCTCCTTCTTCAATAATTTTGGTGATAAATTATTTCAATTTACATTCAACTTCAACTCCAAAACCAGAA
>JAKQEZ010000005.1 GCA_029558435.1 Bacteroidota bacterium | reverse complement strand
GTTGATGCTTTCTAATTTTGTAAAGCGTTTTAAGCCCATCAACATCATGCGCAATTCATCGCCCTCTGCAAATGAGTTCAAGGTGTCTTTACACAATTTATTGATTTTATCTGCCGCATCGTAGAAATATGTTTTTGCAATGGCAATTTGAACAGCACATGCTTCTTCACCTTTTGCAGCAACCATTTTCTGAACACGCAACAATACCGACTCTGCCAAATAGGTGGTGATGGCCATATCGGCAATACCCATCAATACTTCTTGCTCTTTCGACAATGTTGTCATTAATTTTTGAACAGCCGAACCTGCCGCCATCAAAATAGCTTTTTTGAAACCTTTTAACGCCGCTTGTTCTTTGCCCAACACGCCTTCTGGCGCATCTTCAAAGCTTGGAATGCTCATCAATTCGTTGGCAACAGCCATTGCTGGTCCCATTAAATCCAATTCACCTTTCATTGCTCTGCGTAGTACCATTTCTACTGTCAACATGCGGTTGATTTCGTTGGTTCCTTCAAAAATACGATTGATGCGTGAGTCGCGGTAGGCACGTTCCACAGATGATTCTGCCGAATAGCCCATACCTCCAAAAATTTGCACCGCTTCGTCCACAACATAATCCAATGTTTCAGAACCTGCCACTTTGATAATTGCACATTCTGGAGCAAACAACTCAATTCCTTTTAAGGTTGCAGCACCTTTTTCCATTCCAGATTCCATATAAGCTTGAATGGCATCGTCAATGTTTTGTCCTGCACGATACAACGCCGATTCTGCCACAAAAGTGCGAATGGTTTGCTCTGCAATTTTATGACGAATGGCTCCATATTTAGAAATTGGTCTTCCAAATTGCTCGCGTTCGTTGGCATATTTGATAGATTCTGTAATAGCTTCTTTAGCTCCACCCAAAACTCCAGCGCCTAATTTAATACGCCCGATATTTAAAATGTTCAATGCGATTTTAAATCCGTTTTCACGCTCAGAAAGCATGTTTTCTACCGGAACTTTTACATTGTTAAAGAAAATTTGACGTGTAGAAGAACCTTTAATACCCATTTTCTTTTCTTCGGCATTCAATGAAATTCCTTCAGAATCAGCCTCTACTAAAAACGCTGTCAATTTTTCATCGTTGTCAATTTTTGCAAAAACGGTGTACAATTGTGCAAAACCTCCGTTGGTAATCCACATTTTTTGTCCGTTTAAGATGTAGTGTTTTCCATCTTCGCTCAAAACAGCTTTTGTTTTTCCAGAGTTGGCATCCGATCCAGCACTTGGTTCTGTCAAACAATACGATGCTTTCCATTCTCCAGAAGCCAATTTAGGAATGTATTTTGCTTTTTGCGCTTCGTTTCCGTAATACAACAATGGCAAGGTTCCAATTCCAGTGTGCGCTCCATAAGCAACCGAAAAAGAATAACCTTTTCCTAAATATTCTGTTGCTAATAATGAAGTTTTGAAATCTTGACCCATTCCACCCAAATCTTCTGGAACAGTTAAGCCCAATAAACCTAATTCGCCCGCTTTTTCTAACAAGGAAACCATCAAACCATCTTCCATGGCATCAATTCTATCCAAATTAGGGGTAACTTCTTGAGTAATAAAATCGTCGCACATTTGAGCAATCATTCTTTGCTCTTCTGTCCATTCCTCTGGTGTAAAGATTTCGTGTGGCAAGGTGTCTTTAATTAAAAATTCGCCTCCTTTAATTGTGTTTTTTTCTGACATATATCTTAGTTTTATTCGTTTTCAATTCGCTAAAGTTAATAAAAGTTTTTTAATATTATGCATGCATACTATATTTTATTTGGTATAATTTTAGCTTTTTTAAGAATTCGATAATAGATTTACACATTCAACGTTCTAGAATTATGCGGTATTTTGTTTTTATTGTTCTTGTTTTTCAACTGATTGGTGCTTCGGCACAAATGACTTTTTCCACCCTCAAGCATCAATTTGGTGATTTGCAGAGTTATGACAATCGGTTTGTGGACATCACCATAACCAACAAAGGACCCAAAGACGGTTACATTCTCAGCGTGCGTAAGCCTAGTGAAGTAGTGTACATTCAAAACCGTGCGTTTGTGCAAAAAGACAGCTCTCTCACCTTGCGATTTCAGGTCAACCCGCAACAAAAAGGAAAATTTAGCTATACCATACAAATTTTTACCAGCGATAAAGCCGAAGCACATCAATTGGTGTTGAGCGGAAACTTGGTAGAACTAGAACAAAACTCTAATTCTTATTTAACGGCTTGTCCCGACTTCAATACGCATCCCGCAGGAAAAAACCCCAATCAATTTGATTTAATTGTTGTAACAATTGATAAAAACACGCGTCAGGAATTGGAACAATCCAAAGTGAGCATGTTGCAAGATGGATTGGCGTTGTGGACAGAAAAAACAGATAAATCGGGGCGCATAAAAAAATCGGGCAGCATTGGATTGGCTTATTTTTATGCCACACACACCAATTATTTACCAGCAGAAAAAGGAGCTTTTGTGAGCAACGAACGCAACAAAGTAATTATTGAACTGGAGCCAATTGCGCAGCCAGAACCTGTTGTTGAACCCGTGCCAGAAATTGCACAACAAACACCAGAACCTCCCAAACAGGAACCGCCAACAGGGCAAAATCCTCCCGAACAAGTGGTGATAGAAATTGAAGAAACGCAGCCTCCAATTGCATCAAGCGAGAGCATTCCTGCGTTGGATTCCATTAGCGACGATAATTTTGACAGCAATTTATTTGCTCCAGTAAACGTGGTTTTTGTGATGGATGTTTCTTCGTCAATGAACCAAGCCAACAAAATGGAATTGATGAAATATTCCATCAATCAATTGTCTGAAATGATACGCCAAGAAGATAAAATTGCGTTGGTTACTTATGCTTCGCAAGCAAAAGTGTTGTTGCCGCCAACCTCTGGTGTTGACAAAGAGGCGGTGCAAGAGCAAGTAAAATTGTTGCGTGCCGGCGGAATGACTGCTGGTGGCGAAGGTATCAAATTGGGGTTGGAACAAGCTAGAAAAGCCTACATCAAAGGCGGTGTCAACCATGTATTTGTAATTACCGATGGCGCATTTAACCAAAAACAATACAACTACAAAAAATTGTTGAAGAAATTCACCAAACAAGGCATTCAGCTTTCGGTAGTAGGTGTTTTAAACGATGCGTTGGCCCGCAAATCCATGAAAGAAATTGCACAATTGGGGCATGGAGATTACATTTCGGTTGCCAAATTAGCTGATGCACAAAAAAATATCCGTCAAGCTGTTCGTAAAATGGCTTATAAACAAAAATGATTTTTGTACATTTGCAATCTAAATTTTTGTGATAACATTTAAAATTAAGATAAAATGAGTTTTAACGCATGGCATGATGTGTCTTTTGGAGACGAAGCACCACAAGTTGTAAAAGGAATTATTGAAATACCAAAAAACAGTAGAGCAAAATACGAATTGGACAAAGATTCTGGTTTGATTTGCTTGGATAGAGTTATTGCATCGCCAATGTCATATCCTGCAAACTACGGGTTTATTCCACAAACATATTGCGACGACAACGATCCATTGGATATTTTGGTGTTGACAGACGTAGAAATGGTTCCGTTATGTTTGGTTGAAGCAAAAATAATAGGTGTAATGCAAATGATTGATGGTGGCGAAATGGACGACAAAATTATTGCTGTTGCAAAAGGCGATAAAAACTGGAACCACATCAACGATATTTCTGAATTGAATCCGCACATTTTGGATGAAATCCGCGTTTTCTTTGAAGATTATAAAAAATTGGAAAAGAAATCAACAGAAGTAAAAGGATTTTTGAACCGTGAAGAAGCAATTCGCATTTTTGAAAAAAGCGTTGTTGACTACAAAGAAAAATTTGCCGTTAAAGCATAATAATTTTTGAAAATAACAAGTGTCCGTTTTTCGATTTATTATGCGAAAAACGGATTCTTTTTTAATAGCATTTAAAACAAAATTAACGTGAAAAATTTCATTCAAGAAGTAAGTTGGAGAGGAATGCTCCACGATGTAATGCCCGAAACAGAAGAACATTTGTTGGAACAGATGCGCACGGCTTATGTCGGAATAGACCCAACAGCTGATTCATTGCACGTTGGTCACTTGGTAGGTGTGATGTTGCTCAAACATTTTCAAAACGCAGGGCATAAACCATTAGCGTTGATTGGTGGTGCAACAGGTATGATTGGTGACCCATCCGGGAAATCAAACGAGCGCAATTTGTTGGACGAAGCAACTTTGAAACACAACCAAGCGTGCATTCAAAAACAATTGGCTAAATTTTTAGATTTTGAATCAAATGCCGAAAATGCTGCCGAAATGGTAAACAACTACGATTGGATGAAGAATTTTTCATTTTTAGACTTCATTCGCGATGTTGGAAAACACATTACGGTGAACTACATGATGGCAAAAGATTCTGTTAAAAAACGATTGAACGGCGAAGCCAACGATGGCATGAGTTTCACAGAATTCACCTACCAATTGGTGCAAGGCTACGACTTTTTACACTTGTATAAAACTAAAAATTGCACGTTGCAAATGGGTGGTTCTGACCAATGGGGAAACATCACAACAGGAACAGAATTGATTCGTAGAATTGGTGGCGGCAAAGCTTTTGCGTTAACTTGCCCCTTGATTACCAAGGCAGATGGAACTAAATTTGGGAAATCCGAAAAAGGAAACATTTGGTTGGATGAAGAAAAAACAACACCGTATGAATTTTACCAATTTTGGTTGAACACTTCGGATGAAGATGCTGCCAAATACATCAAAATTTTTACTTTCAGAAGCAAAGAAGAAATTGAAGCATTGATTCAAGAACATCAAGAAGCGCCACATTTACGTGTGTTGCAAAAAGCCTTGGCAGAAGATTTAACCATCACCGTTCACAGTGAGCAAGCGTTAAAAACAGCCATTGCTGCTTCTAATATTTTGTTTGGAAAATCAACCTCAGACGATTTAAAACAATTGTCTGAAAAAGATTTCTTCTCGGTGTTTGCTGGTGTACCGCAAGCTACTATTTCAAAAGAAGAGTTTAAAAGCTTAACCATTGTAGATGCATTGGCCGGAAAAACGGGCTTTCTTGCATCCAACGGAGAGGCAAAACGTGAATTGAAAGCAAATGCAGTAGCAGTTAACAAAGAAAAAGTGGACGAAAACTTTACTTTTTCAGACGAACACCTCATCAATGGAAAATACATTTTGATTGGAAAAGGAAAAAAGAACAACTACATAATAATTGTGGAGTAAATCTTTTGTGACTTCAATTACAAAAATTTGTTAAATCTTGTTATTGTGCTTAAAAAGTATTAAATTAGTACCACATTTAAAACGAATAATCATGAAAAAATTAGCATTAGCTTTAACATTAGTATTTGCAACAGGTTATATTTCTAACGCAGTTTACGCTGCAACATCTACAAACTACACAGTTTTCCAAGATGGTAACAAGAAAAAAAGCAACAGCAAAAAATCATGTCACTCAACTTCATCAGACACTTCTAAAAAGTCTTGTTCAGGTGAAGCATCTAAAAAATCTTGCTGTTCAGCTGAAAAGAAATAATAACTTTTCATAAGAATTGAAGAAAACCACCTTATTTTAGGTGGTTTTTTTGTTTGAAACACAACTACACATGGAAAAAGTACTTGAAATTGTAAATCTTACCAAAAAATACAAAAACTTAACAGCGGTTGACAACCTCAACCTATCTGTTGAAAAAGGAAATATTTATGGTTTGTTAGGACCCAATGGCTCTGGAAAATCGACTACTTTGGGGGTTATTCTCAACGTTGTTAATGCTACTTCGGGCAGTTGGACTTGGTTCAATGATACACCTACCACACAATCGTTACAACGCATAGGCGCCATTATTGAGCGCCCCAATTTTTACCCTTATCTTTCGGCCGAGCAAAATTTGCAAATTGTTGCAAAAATTAAAAACGTGTCGCCTGCAAAAATTGATGAAAAATTGGAATTAGTGGGATTGCTTGCTCGTAAACACGATAAATTCAGTGCCTATTCATTAGGGATGAAACAACGATTGGCAATTGCAGCTGCTTTGCTCAACGACCCAGAAGTGTTGATTTTAGACGAGCCAACCAATGGCCTCGACCCACAAGGAATCATTCAAATTCGGGAGTTGATTGTTAAAATTGCATCGTTGGGTACTACCATTATTTTGGCCAGTCACTTATTGGATGAAGTGGAAAAAGTTTGTTCACACGTTATCATTCTTGAAAAAGGAAAAACGTTGTACAGTGGTAAAGTGGACGAAATGACCGCCAACTATGGCTATTTTGAAATCAATGCCAAAGATGGTGTTGCCTTAAAAAACTGGATTAGCAATCACGCCGCATTTGATAAAATGAGCGAGGAGAAAAACCACCTCAAAGTTTTTTTCAAGGAAGATGTGGATGCGGCAACCATCAACCAATTGGCGTTTGAAAAAGGAATTGTGCTCAACCATTTAGTGAAGAAAAAAGACAATTTGGAGCAGCAATTCTTAACATTAACTCAAAAAAACTATAACGCATGAAACGACTATTAGCAATTGAGTGGTACAAACTGTTTTACTACAAATCTACCCGCATATTTACCTTGTTGTATTTTGCATTGTTGGTGGTAATGGGTGTTGTGTTGGCATTCATAGAACCAACCATTGGCGGTGTAAAATTGGATATTGTTCAGCTTGGATTTTTTAAATTTCCAGCGTTTTGGCAAAACATTACCTATTTGGTTGCAATTGGAAAAATGTTTTTGGCCATCATCTTGATACTAAACATTACCAATGAATACGCCAACGGCACGTTAAAACAAAATTTAATTGACGGCTTGAGCAAAAAAGAATTTATACTTTCCAAACTATACAGCACACTGCTTTTGGTAATTGTTTCAACCATTTTTGTTTTAGGAATTGCTCTTGTGTTGGGTGCGTCTTTTTCTGGTTTTAGTGCCATCACGGTTCAAGGAATGGATTTTATTCTTGCATACTTTGTAAAACTGGTGTTTTTCTTCTCTTTTTGTATGTTTTTGGCGTTTTTACTCCGTAAAAGTGCACTTTCGCTCTTGGGATTGGTTGTTTGGTGGGTAATTGAAGCTGTTTTGCGCACCATTGAATCTGTTTCGTTGCTTAACAGTGGTAAAATTGACGATCAACATCCGTTTTTATTGACCAACTACTTGCCTCTTGGAGCTTCGTCTAACTTAATTGGTTTTCCAAAAGTTAAAATTGAAGGTTTTATTACCGGGCAATCCATTTTTGAATATCAACCTGTTGATTGGAGTTATATGCTGGTAACGTGTTTGTATGCGATTTTGTTTGGTTGGTTGTCGTATAAATTGATTCAAAAACGCGATTTATAGTTTTAAAAATCACTCAAAACGCATGAAATTGATAGTAGGGCTGTTTTACTTTGTATACAAACTATACGTCATGGTGTTGTTTGTGGTAACAGCAGTGATTTTATTCCCATTTTTAACCCTCTCAACTGCCATCAAGCCCTTGCACAAAGTGGCATTTTATTTATTTGGTTTTTGGAGCATTTTTTTTAGAATTTGTGTGCTTTGGCCACCAAAAGTTCGCTATCATGAAAAAATAAAACGTGGAGCCTACATCATTGTTGCCAATCATGCATCGTATGGCGATATTTTTCTCACTCCTTCGGTATTGATTCGTTTTCCACATGTTTTTTTAGGTAAAAGCGAAATTTTATCGTATCCCATCATCAAGTATTATTTTAAAAATTACAATATTCCTGTTTTTCGGGGCGATAAATCCAAAACAGCTAAAACAATGGCTTTGGCAAAAGAAAAATTAGCTCACGGTTGGTCGATTGTTATTTTCCCAGAAGGAGGAATTCCCGACCACGAGCGACCGCAGATGTTGCCGTTTAAAGATGGAGCTTTTCGATTGGCAAAAGAAACCAACACCCCTATTTTACCTGTTACTTATGTGAATCACTATCAATTATTTTCTGATCCGTTACATTGGTTGCAATCCTGTCGTCCTGGTTTTGCCAAACAAGTGTTTCATCCAGTCATTACGGTTGAAGAAGTGCAACAAAAAACAGTAGAGGAATTGAAAGAAAAATGTTTTCAATTAATTGCCAGCGGATTAAAATAATACCTCACAATAAGAACTGGTTTAGTTAATTGCTATTAAGCTAATTGCCACAAAAAAAGGGTGATTATCAAAACCACCCTTTAAACTGTTGTATCTTTTTATTAAAATTTTAACGCTCTAAATGAAAAAATGTTTGTCCACTTAACTCTTGCTGGTTCACACCTTTAGCTTTGTATTTAATAAAATAAACACCTTCTGCAGATGAACCACCTTTGGTTTTTCCATTCCAGAAATCTGTTAAACTAGTAGAATGATAAACCATCTCGCCCCAACGATTTACTATCCAATACTCAATGCTTTCAATTCCTTTTAATGTTAGAATGTATGTTTCGTTTACATTATCTCCATTTGGAGTAAAAACATTGGGCAATTCAATAAATGGTTGCTCAGGACAAAGCGTTTCATCGGTTTCAACAACCAACGTAGTAGAAACAGCACACGAACTAGAGGTTGGTGTAAATGTATAGGTTGTTGTTTGTGTGTTGTTGATTGCCGGCGACCAAGTTCCTACTACCCCATTGGTTGATGTTGTTGGTAACGCATAGTCCGTGCCAAGGCAAATTGGAGTGATTGGATCAAACGTTGGTACGATTTCATTAACTACATCAATCGTCATAGTTGCTGTTGTTGCACATGTGCTTGATGTTGGTGTAAACGTATATGTTGTTGTTTGATTGGCATTGTATGCAGGTGTCCACGTACCTGTAATTCCATTGTCGGATGTAGTTGGCAATGTATAAGTTTGTCCCACACACATTGGCCCTGGATTGGTAAACGTTGGTGTGATTTCATTGGTAATGGTAATCGTCATAGTTGCCGTTGTTGCACAATCGTTACCAGTTGGTGTAAACGTATAAGTTGTTGTTTGATTAGCATTGTATGCAGGTGCCCATGTACCTGTAATTCCATTATCGGATGTAGTTGGCAACGTGTAGGCTTGTCCCACACACAACGGTCCTGGATTGGTAAACGTTGGTGTTTGTGCTGCACTTGGTGTAATAACTAAGGTATCAGCACAATCAGGCGTAGCAGAAAACGATGCAACAACCTGACAGTTGGCAGTTGCCAAACTTAAATTAGGAATGGTAGCCGTGTAGGAACTTGTTCCCAACGATGCAACTGGAATGGTTTGAGTGGAGCCATCGCATGCAGTTAAAATCAAATCACCTGTTGTTGGTTGATTGGCAAATGCAATAGAAACAGTTGCGTCATACGTATTGTTTGCAGCATTGCAATCGGTAGAAGTTAATGATAAACCAACGTTACAAGTACCACAATCAGTTACATTCACTGTAAGTGTATCCGAACTATTTTCTGGACAAAAAGTTGTTCCACCCGAAGATTGAACGACGTAGGTGTATGCTCCTACCGTTGTTGGCGGTGTGATGGTTACGGTTGCTCCCGTTGTTGCACTCAAAGCTGGGTCTGCATTCCACGTATAAGTTCCACTACCTCCAGAAGCTGTTACTTCTACTGACTCACCTTGACATAGGTTAACAGAAGGACCAGGAGTAATTTCAACAGACGGCATTGCTACACCTTCAGTTGCAACAAAGGTATAATCACACTGCTTTCCGGCATAGCCATCAATCATGATGTAATAAGTGTTTCCTGGAGTTAATCCAGTTGCAGCTAGGTTATGAGGTGTGCTTTGTTCTTGAAATTCTAAGGCACAAGTGTAGGCTGTAACAGGTCCACTAGAACAGTTGTCTGCAGAAAACAACATCAATTGTATTCCACCTGTTCCTAAACCAGCACAATTGTAAACATAGGTATCAAAACTAATGTTGGAAGAACTTGCTACAAAGGATAAAAAGGAATTATTTTCTATGGTTCCATAATCCCACCCATTACTAGTACAATTTTGAAAAGTTGTTGCTAATTCTGGCCATGAGTCAGCAGCATATGAAGTAGATGTTTGTCCACAATAACCATTCAAGTTACAAATAGGTGTTGCTGTACAAACGGTTTCACCCGGTGCATCATTTGTTCCACAAGGAGGCATTCCCGGAGGAGCCTGCGCAATGGAAAGCTGCACAATAAACACAATAAAAGTAAGGAGGAGTAGGGGTTTGTGTGTTTTGTGGTGAACTGGATTATTCATTTTCTGTTTATTTATAGTTTAACAATTTAACGTTGTAGATGGAAGTATGAATGACCTTCCAATAGTTTATCATTACTGCCTTTTGCTTTATATTTGATAAAATAAACTGCTTCTGGCGCTTCTTTTCCTTTCACTTTTCCGTTCCAAAAATCTGTTAGACTGGTGGAATGGTACATTACTTCTCCCCAACGGTTGATAATCCAATATTCTAATTCTTGGATGTTTTGTGGCAATAAATCCAATGTTTCGTTGGTGTTATCACCGTTTGGTGTAAATACATTTGGAATGTGAATAATTGGATCTTGTGCACACAAAAGTGGGTCAACAACCACCGTTATAGCTGCGTTTTGCACACAACCAGAAGATTGAGGCACAAACGTGTAATTGGTAGTTTGCGTGTTATCAATTGCAGGCGACCAAGTACCTACTATTCCATTTGTTGACGTATCGGGTAAAACAAATATTTCACCCACACAAATTGGTCCAACAGGAGAAAAATCGGGAGTTGTTGTAGGATTTATTGCAACCGTCAATGTTGTGGTGGTTGCACATCCACTTGTTGTTGGCGTGAACGTATAAGTGGTTGTTTGAGTTGTGTTGGGTGCAAGGTCCCACGTTCCTATAATTCCATTGTTGGAGGTGGTTGGCAATGTAAAACTAGTTCCTTCACAAACTGGTCCAGGGTTGGTAAATGTTGGGATTACTTCATTGCTCACAACAACTTCTATGGTAGTGGCTGCTGCACATTGACCACTTGCTGGGGTAAATGTATAGGTGGTGGTTTGCGAATTATCAATTGCTGGCGACCATGTTCCAGAAATTCCTTCGTTTGATGATGTTGGAAGTGTAAAAGCTGTTCCTGCACAAACTGGTCCCGGATTGGTAAACGTTGGTGTTGTGGGCGTTGTGACGACCACTTCCATTGTTGTGGTGGTTGCACATCCACTTGATGTTGGCGTGAACGTATAAGTGGTGGTTTGTGCAGTGTTGGGCACCATGTCCCACGTTCCTGTAATTCCATTGTTGGAGGTGGTTGGTAAAGTAAAGCTAGTTCCTTCACAAACTGGTCCAGGGTTGGTAAATGTTGGAGTTACTTCATTGCTCACAACTACTTGCATGGTGGTAGTGGTTGCACATTGACCACTTGCAGGAGTAAACGTATAAGTGGTAGTTTGCGTGTTATCAATTGCAGGCGACCATGTTCCCGAAATTCCTTCGTTGGATGATGTTGGAAGTGTAAATGATGTTCCTGCACAAACTGGTCCTGGATTGGTAAACGTTGGAGTTACAGAAGAATTAACTACAACTTCCATTGTAACCGTGTTTGCACATTGTCCGCTGCTTGGTGTAAAGGTGTATGTGGTGGTTTGAGACGTGTTGGGTGCAACGTCCCACGTTCCTGTAATTCCATTATCGGATGTAGTTGGTAATGCAAAACTAGTTCCAGAGCAAATTGGTCCTGGGTTGGTAAACGTAGGTGTTGTTTGACTACCATCAGAGGTAACCTCAACATCTTCTTCAATCACACAGCCATTAGAGGTAATGGTTACGGTGTATGTTCCCGGTTGGTTAACTGTTGGCGTGGCTGTATTAGCACCAGACACAATTCCAGGTCCCGACCAACTGTATTGTGGATTGGAAACAGTTGTAGAAACCGATAATTGCACCGAACTTTGCGAGCAAGAAATGGTTGCATCATTGGCCGTAACGGTAGAAGAAGATAACGAACCTCCTTTGATAAACAATCCAGAATCATACGCTTGGTCACGCGCATCTGCAATGGCAATTTTGATGTGATAGGTTTGCCCGCATTGCACATTGGCTGTTGCTGTTAATGTGGTGGTATAACCATCGTATTGAATGTATTGATTTTGGTTTTTGTAGGGTGCAACCGTATTGCCACTGCCATTGTCGCCATTATAAACGTAATAACTTGAGTTGACTGTGCTGTTTACCGTATTGATAGTAACTGGATCAGAGGTGCCTGGCACTATTGCTAAATTGATGGAATTGTTGCTGTAGGGGCCAGTTATTCCCGGTCCACTCAAGAAAAATCCAAAAGCGTCGTTAAAATCGTTTACAAATTCTGGATATTCTTCCGATCCAAAAATATATTTGAATTCTATAGTTGGTCCAGTTGGCACAAAATCAAACTCTAAAATAGCTTTGTCTTTAATGTTTGAACCCACTAAATCACTTAAATCTGGATCATTGGTTGTGTTACCGATATAACCTCCTGGCTCACTTGGATAAGGTGCTGTATAGGGTGCGTGACAAGCATAGGGAACATCGTTTGGACCAATAGCTGTCTCTGCCATTCCAGTTGATAAAATAATACCGGTGTTCATGTTTTGAACAGTTCCTAAAACAGTATTGGTTGCATTAAAACTACCCATTTGCCTGTTAGCACCAACAAAAGTTACGTTGGAAATGGTAATTCCAGATCCAATTAAATTGTTTTGTACGAATTGTTGAAGATTTCCGCCAGCTCCATTGTTTCCCGAACCGTTGTTGTAGGGTGAAACAGTTAACTGTGCATTGGAAGTTAAACTAAGCAGTAGAGTAGCAACGAAAGATATTGCTACTTTTTTCATAAATATTAATTATTCTAGTTCAAGTTTAAGGACTTAAATATAAACACAAAAGTTGCATGTTTATTCATATATTTAACAAAACAAGAAAATATTAAACAAACAATTGAATACACAACTGTCACAAAATCAAATAGAATACATTTTATAGAATGATTTTTAGTAAACCACTATTTTTTGGCACCATTTTAGTCCATGAAAAATTAAATTTAAAATTTGGAGCTATGAGAACAATCATTACATTCGTATTTTTAGTAGCTTTTATTGTAAAAAGTGAAGCGTCAGAATTGTATTTGAGAATTGCATCATCTGGCGATTATGTTGTAACCGTTTTTGATCAAGTGCATCAAAATAAAAGCAACATCTATAAATTTTCTGGTTTACCAAATGGCATCAATTCTATTTTGGTTGTCAATAAATACACCAACATGGTTTTGTATAACGGCACGATAACACTTTTGCCCAACGAACGAATTGTTGCAGAAATCAATACTTTTGGTCAGTTTTCTATTCGTCAAAAAGTTCAAATTCAAGAAGTGAATTGGTACACCGTGCTTGAAAACAACAATTATCCAAGCAATCCTTATCCTAATAATCCATATCCCAATCATCCACCGCATCCTCACAATCCATACCCAGGTGCGCCCAACAATTCATTTCCTAACAATTATGTAGACGACAATACCTTTAATTTGTTTTTACAAACACTTAAAGATGAGTCATTTGACAGCAATAAATTGAAAATGGCTAAAAATTATGCATCAAAAAGTGCATTGAGTGCGCAACAAATTTTAAAAGTCTGCAAAGAATTTACTTTTGATAGCAATCGATTAGATTTTGCAAAAAGCGCCTATGTCACATGTTACGATAAAAACAATTATTTTTTACTAAAAAATGCTTTTGATTATTCTTCTAGTTACAACAGTTTGTTGGAATATACAGAAAAGCAATAAAAATTTAACAAGAAAATAAACCTGCCACTAGCCCTCTGGAATATTTTTTTCAGGGGGTTTTTTTATACATTTGTGCAGCATAAAATTAAAAGTCGCAATGAAAGTAGGAGTATTAGGAGCCGGAACAATGGGTAGTGGAATTACACAAGTGGCAGCTCAAGCCGGACACGAGGTTGTTTTAGTAGATTTGAATCAAGCGGTGTTAGACAAAGCAAAATCTAACCTTGAAAAAGTATTGAGCAAATTGGTAGAAAAAGAAAAAATTTCTGCTGCTGAAGCTACTCAAATTCAAAATCGTTTAGTGTATTCTTCTGCTACTGCTGATTTTAAGGAATGTGGAATTATCATTGAAGCAATTGTAGAAAACATTGCAGTTAAGCATACGGTATTCAAAGAGTTAGAAGCCATTGTTTCTGATTCATGTATTTTGGCTTCCAACACGTCATCGTTGCCAATTGCATCCATAGGATCGGCACTTCAAAACCCTTCTCGCATCATAGGAATACACTTTTTCAACCCAGCGCCCTTGATGCCGTTGGTAGAAATTATTCCAGCCGTTCAAACTGCTCCAGCGGTGGTTGAACAAGCTAAACAACTAATTGACAGCTGGAAAAAAGTAACTGTTTTATGCAAAGACACGCCCGGATTTATTGTCAACCGTGTTGCTCGTCCTTTTTATGGAGAAGCATTGCGTATTTATGAAGAAGGAATTGCCGATTTTGCAACCATCGATTGGGCGCTAACAGAAATTGGTGGATTTAGAATGGGACCATTTACATTAATGGATTACATTGGAAACGATATTAATTATACGGTAACGGAATCAGTTTTTGCAGCATTTTATTACGACCCGCGTTTCAAACCTTCGTTTACTCAAAAACGCCATTTTGAAGCTGGATTTTTGGGTAGAAAATCAGGTAGAGGTTATTACAATTATGCCGAAGGAGCTGTTCAGCCAGAACCTACAAAAGACGTGCAATTAGGACAACAAATTGTTGACCGTGTATTGGTGATGCTCATTAACGAAGCAATTGACGCTTTATTTTTAAACATTGCATCCAAACAAGACATAGATTTGGCAATGACCAAAGGTGTTAACTATCCAAAAGGATTGTTGGCATGGGCAGAAGAAAAAACATTGCCGTGGGTATTGGCACAATTGGAAAACTTATTCGAAGAATACGGTGAAGATCGTTACCGACCAAACCCACTTTTAAAACGTTTGGTTAAACAAGGAGCAACTCAGTTTTAGTTGTTATTTCCCTGCTGAAAACTGTTGATGGTAATGCTTATTTTGGGCACTAAATTGTCCACCACTTTTGTGTGCGAATAAGCACCATAGCGGTAAAACACACCAACACCCAGTTTCAGGATGTTATAGTTAACCAATCCAGTTAGGATAAGACCACCTTCAAACACTCCTTTGTCCATGGTCCAAAACGTTGTGTTGTGCTGCACTTTGTTGGCAAAATCACCCACTGCAATACCGTGGTGAAATATAAACTCAGGAGCAAACCAACTCTTTTTTGTTTTTATGGCTGGTGTTCCGTAGCGTACAATAAAAGAGGCTTGTCTATCATGATAAAACTCACCCGGATAAACTGTTTCCATGGCGTTGGCAGTAACCAATCCAATATTTCTGCGTGTACCTACTGCATATTGTTTGAGCAATAAAGGCACATCGCCAAAAGTTTGCGAAGCTTCTAAATGCAAGTGCAATTTCCCCCAACGGAGTCCAGATATATCTTCGTCCATTCCGATAAACAAACGCCAATAATCCAACTGTGAATTAAACATACCAGAAAATCCTTTCGCAACTTTTAATTGAATTTTAGGGTATTTTGTAGGTTGTGGCACTTTAATATCTCCCAGCATAAAGGTGCGCTGGCGAATGTTCCATTTCATTTCCATAGCCACTTCTGCAAGATCCAATCGTTTGTTGTAAAGCGTTCCGTCAACCTTTGTAAATTGGTATTTATGGGTAAAATCAATACGTTGGTAATTTCCAATTAAATTCAACGATAAATTGCCAAGTGGCGCAATGGTGTAGTTAATTTCAGCCAAGCGTTGACGGTCCATGTAGCGCTGATAGAAATCGGTAAACAACATCGGTGAGGTTAAATCCCACCCACTGTTTGACAATTCATTGGAACCTCTGTTGAGAACATCTTGCTGAAACTTCAACCCGATGCTCATGCCCATTCGTTTGTAGATATGAAAAACAGAATAACCACCATATTTCCAATCTTTATCACGTGTTCCCCAAGCAAAATAACCGCCAACAGTAATGTTTTTCATCAATCGTTCAGACGTTTCCAAACCTAAGCCCAATCGGTAACCTTCGTGCATGTTATAGTTAATCACACGATTGATAGGAAATGCTACCGGACCAACATTAATTTTACCAGTCATCAATGCAATCAATGTGTTGATTTTTCTATCAAAATTATTTGCCTTGCTAACGCTATCTAACACGTGATAGGTATTCGCATCACGCGTTGTTAAAGAATCTTTTCGCAAGGCATTCCATTCGCTTTCCGATTTTTTGCCTGCATTCAATTCTGTTGTTAGGTTGATGTTGTTGAACCCCGATTTTTTCATGTCTTCGGGATTGATTTTTACATTTGAGATATAGGTGGTACCCTTTCCAACCAAATAGCCTTTTTCTTTTCCAGCAGAAATCTGAAAACTCTTTAATTCGCCAATAGTTTTTAAATTGATTGGAAACCATTTTTTACCATCAATAAATTGATATTCTTGAATAATTTTAATCTTAAACCCAGTTGTATCGTTGGCTGGTTCTGCTATTACTTTTTCCAATGCAAACCCGTTGGTGTTGATGAATAAAAATCCTTTCATGGATTCAACCGATGTTTCAGGACGTGGGCGAAAGGAAATAATAAATGTGGTGTCGTTTCCAACAATGGTGGTGTCTTGTATCAAGTAATAATATTTGCTTGGAGCACCAAATGCAATGGGACTCAAATATTTGCTTTGCAACAATTCAAACTGATTGTCGTAAAAATGAAAAGATTGCGTGGTTTGTGCAAACGAAGAAAACAAGGGATTGTTTAAACCAGAAATTTTATAGGCGGTAATGGTTTCTTTATCACGTGCTGGTGGAATGAATTTACGTTCGGTGGCACTTTCCAATAAAAACACATGTTGTTTGCGCAACATGTTGGTAACCGTATCCTTTGGATCGATGGGCATTTTAGCAATTTTATTTTGCAAGGCCGTGTCAACATCAAACACAAATTTTGAATAGCTGTCATAGGTAAAAGCATCGTTTTTGAGTGGATGGTTGAGCTTTCTATTTTCAATGGTGTTGTTGATGATGCGCAAAGCAGGGTTAACTCCCGGTAAAATAACCACTTCATTAAACGATTTTGCCTCCGTTTGCATTTTGACAGTGATGGCGTTCACATCTTTAACAAAAACAGTTGTGTCTTGGTAGCCCGCAAAGGATAATAAAATAGATTCAACACTGTCTCCAACTATTGCAGTTCCTTCAACATTGGTATAAAATGGCTGACCAACATTGGGGAAAACTTTTACAAACGGCATAGGCTCCATTCCCGATTCATCCATTACGGTCAGTTGCTTTTGTGCAACGGAAATAGTGGCTGTCCATACAACTAAAAATGTAATTAAAAAGTTGATTTTCATCTTTTAAATTGTTGTTTTTTTCTATAAATTGTCAAATATACTAAAACAATTGGCTTGTTTTTTTAAATCTACAGCAACACCTCTCGAATGATGGCCAACGAATTGTCAACATCAAAACGGGGAATATGCAATTGATAATAGTTGAGCAACAATTCCAATCCTTTTTTCTTAAAAGTGGGCAAACACGTTTGTTGGCTAAAAAGTTGATATAACTGTTGTGCATTTTCACCTTCTTCGCACCATTCGCCAGGACGAAAATCGGAGTGAAATTCACCTTCTTTTAAATTGAAATAGTTGGGTTGTTCTGTTGTGTCAAAATGGGGTTGTATGCCGATGTATGTGGTGTATTCTGCAAGAAAAATGAGTGGAAAAAGGGTTAAATCGGATGAATTTTCAAGATTTTTAGTTGTTTTTACTAAAAAATCAAAGATTTCTTGCTCTTTTTCGTTTGTTTTTAATGTTTGTTTTACTATGTCAGCAATAAAAAATGCTATCAAACTTTTTACGGGATTTAGCAGAATGTCGTACAACGGAACTACTGCATCCACTTGTGTTAATTTTCCTAATTCAGAATCGGGACGATGGTAATAGGTTAATTCACAAATTGCCAATGGAAACAAATTGGTTTTTTTCTTCTTTGCCCCTTGAAACACCAATTTTTGTATACCGTTATTTTGGGTATAAAAAGTGGTAATTAAACTCGATTCAGAGTAGGCAATGCGGTGCAAGAATAAACCCAGATCTGTTTGTTTCATTGTTAGTTTACTACAACAACTTTGCCCACGTAGCGTCCTTTGTGAATGTTGGATGCGGTCCAAAACATGTAAACCCCCGAAGCCACTTTTTCTCCATTAAAATTCTTGCCGTTCCATGTTGCCGTTCCACCATTGGATGTCGTTTTATACACTACATTCCCAGCTACATCGGTCACTTTTATATCCGAATCGTAACGAATGCCTTGAATGGTTATCAGTCCATCAAAATCGGGGCGAGCAGGATTTGGGAAGATTTTTACGTCATCGTATTTTTCATTTTCATACGATGCATCACCTCTATACGACATCAATCCGCGGTCGGTAACAATAAAAATTTCACCTGTGTTTTGATCAATTTCTAAATCCATGATAGAATTGGAAATCAAGGGCGAATTTTCGGTCGTAAAATGTTTAATAACTGTTAGTCCATCAGCAGAAAGCAATATCATTCCCGAATTGACGGTTGCAATCCACTTTCTGTTGCCACCATCCACTTCAATATCTGTGATGTATAAACTTCCGAGGATGTAATCTACTTCGCCGTTAACATCAATTTTTGGTCGTTGCACGTTGTAATTTCCTGCGCCCGCTGTAAAAGCATTTTCTGGCGAGTATAAAATTCCAAAACCACTGTCGGTTCCAATCCACAATCGATTATCAAAATCCATGGCAATGGCTGTTACAACATTGGATGGTAGTTTACCCGTATATTCTCCTGAATTGAGTACAATCAATTGATCATCAGAAGCTGAACTTACAGAAGAACCGGGATGATAACCCACCAATCCACCGTTGAAAATGGAAGTCCACACAATGCCGTTGTAATCACAAAAAAGCTTACGGGTGGTTTTATTAGTAGCAGTTGCTCCTAAACTAAACTCGTACCATTGCCCATCAGGAGTTAACAATTTTAAAGGCTTGCTATTACCTTTGTTAATCATCCATAAATTGCCATCATCATCGTAGGATAGTGATGAGATGACAGCTCTTCCGTCTCCTTCTTGTGTCAAAGTCGAGTTGTAAACACCAAAAGTATCTGTAACGGTTAATGAACTTTTGTCAACTAAAAGTAACGGCGTACCCGAAGCTCCCCCAACAGCAATTTGGTTTTCATTTTTAGGATTGAAAGAAACACCAACTAAGTCAAACGTTTTGTTGAGCTCTATTTTTGCGTTGGTATTTTGATCCACATACGACCAATTTTCATCTTCAAACAACATCAAACCCGGTTGCGTGTAAGAAGCATAATTGTTATCAATCAAAGCCCCAGGAGTTACAGCCATAACACCATTGCTCCAATCCATTGAATAATAGGATGTTCTTGCCGTTCCTTTCATGCTGATTTTTTCACAACTACCGTCAATGTTACGTTTTACCAACCCCGTTGCGGCATCGGCAAACCACAACAAATCTTTGTAGCGAACAGTTGCGTTGATATTAACATTTTCGGTTCCGTTGTATTTTTGAATACTAAATTTTGTAGTGTAATTGGAATTAAATTGAATCATCAACCCATTACCGTTCATTACAAGTGAATTATCAATTATTTGCAAAGAGTTAATTTCTCCCCACGTACTCAAGTTGATAACTGTTGCAGGTCCCGTTGTTCGAACAACAAAAAGAGAATCACCTCCCCAACCTTGTGCTTTTTGAACAAAATACAGGCTATCTTGCCAATATTCAATGTTTTTGTATTCTAAATTAGCTGCTGTAATTTCGGGTAATTTTGCATCTATAGCCCACTGACCAGAATCTGCTATGGCAGGATTCAATAAACTGCTGGAATACAAATGCTTGCTTGTCAATGCAAAAATGCTATCACCCTTAAACGTTATGTCAATAATTTCTTCATGTCCACCACCTGGATAAAACGTTTCTGTAATCTCGCTTTTGTTGGGGTTAACCTTTAAAATTCCCAATCCTGTTGCAAAATAGATATATCCACCTTTGGGTTTAATGGCATAAATAACTTTAGACCCAAGTTTTTCGGCTAATTTCAATCCTGGAATGTTGATGACTTGTCCGTTTTTTACTTGGTCAATGTTCCCATTTTCATAACCAATAAAAAGACTATTGGTAGAAGGATGGTAGCCTAATTTTGATAATTTGATGTCCGACAAACCATTGGTGACATCCCATGTTGAAGTTTCACTGTGGTCATAATTGTATTCCAAAAGAGCAGCATCAAAAGCTGCAAAAACGGAGGTTCCCATTGCCACAACGTCTTTGGCATTCTTATTTTCTGAATGGATACGCCACTCGCCTGTTCCTATTTGAGAAAAAGCTGAAAACGCTAAGCCAATAAAAAGTATCGTATTGTAGAATTTCATAATTAACACGATTAACGTGATTTTTGTAAAAATATTGACTCTTTTGCAATTAATCCATAAAAATTTTTCCTGGATTTAAAATTCCATTTGGGTCAAACACCTGCTTGATGGATTTCATCAACTGCAATTGTGTTGCGTTAAAAGCAATGTCCATGTACTGTTTTTGCACCAAACCAATACCATGCTCACCCGACAGAGTACCACCCAATGCCACCACTTTTTCAAACAATTTTCGAATTACTTGTGTCAACTCCTTGTTCCATTTTTCATCCGATAAATCGCCTTTTATAATGTTTACATGCAAATTTCCATCGCCTGCATGACCATAACACACCGATTTAAAACCAAATTCATTGCCCAATTCTTTGATGGCCACCAATAATTCTGGTAGTGCAAAACGAGGCACCACCGTGTCTTCTTCTTTGTAGATGGAGCGAGAACGAACTGCTTCTGCCACTTTTCGACGTAAATTCCACAATTTATCTTTCTGCGCTTGCGTATCTGCAAAAAGAATTTCATCGGTTTCAAATTGTTCCAACACCGACATGATAATTTCACAATCACTCATCAATACATCGGTGTTAAAACCGTCTAATTCAATAAGTAAGTGCGCTTGGTGATTGTCTTTTATTGCAATGGAATAATCTTGTGTATATTCTTGCGACCACACCAAAGCATCACGTTCCATAAACTCCAATCCACTTGGAATGATACCACGTTGGTAAATTGCTGCCACTGCCTCGCAGGCTTGTTTTGCAGAAAAGAACGGCACCAACAACAACAAACTTTCGGTAGGATGTGGAAGAAGTTTTAACACTATTTTGGTAACCACACCTAACGTACCTTCAGAGCCAACAATTAACTGTGTGAGGTTGTAGCCCGTAGCATTTTTAAGCACATTGGCACCCGTCCAAATAACAGAACCATCTGCCAGTACTACCTCTAAATTCAATACATAATCTTTGGTAACACCGTATTTCACAGCTTTGGGTCCACCTGAGTTTTCAGAAACATTTCCACCAATAAAACACGAACCTTTACTTGCAGGGTCGGGTGGATAAAACAATCCTTTTTCTTTGAGTGTGTCTTGCAATACCTGCGTAATTACACCCGGCTCGGTAATTACTTGATGGTTTTTTTCATCGATGGTTAAAATTTTATTGAACCGTTCCATCGAAAGAGCAATACCATTTTTTGGCGGAATAGCACCACCACTCAACCCCGTTCTTGCTCCCATAGGTGTAACGGGCAACAAATTTTTAGAGCAATACGCCAAGATAGCACTCACCTCGTCAACCGAAGAAGGTTTGAGCACGCATGCAGGAATTTGCCGAATATCTTCTGTTTCGTCGTGGCTATAACGTTGGCAAGCGTCTTCGTCTGTCAAGCAAAAATCGCCCAACAACTGTTTGAAATATGCGATGTGTTGATTCATAAAGTAAAGATAGTGCAAAGTGAATTGCTACGGTTAAGCTGTATTTATTTTTTTCAATGCTACGTTTTTAATATCACACCAATTTACAACGATTTCCGGGAACTAACGCTACAATTCCACTCATTTCTAACTGAAACAACAACACATTTAACTTAGAACTTGGAAAATTCAACTGCATGGAAATGACATCTAAATTTAGGGTGCCTTTTTGCTCTAGCAACTGCACAATGGATTGCTCATCTTCGGATAAACTTGGGAAAATGCTCCGTTGAACCGGCTTTGTTGTTCCGTTGTTCCATCCCATTTTTTTCAAAAAATCGCTACCATTTTGAATTAAATGTGCTTTGTTGGCGGCAATTAATTGGTTGCAACCACTTGAGTTTTCGTGAAATACATCACCTGGATAAGCAAATACATCACGGGCATAATCGTTGGCCAATTCTGCAGTTATGAGCGAACCACCTTTATTTTTACTCTCCACAACTATTGTAGCATCGCACATGCCGGCCACAATTCGGTTGCGCATCGGAAAATTTTCTTTGTCGGGCACAGTGCCAGGTGGATATTCTGAAAGCAAACAGCCGTTGTCCATCATTTTTTTAGCCACATTACGATGCAAATGCGGATATACACGCTCCAAACCGTGCGCCATCACACCTATAGTTTGAACGTGATGCTGCAAACACAATTGATGAATGGTGATGTCAATTCCATAAGCCATACCACTCACCACCACAATGTTTGAGCCTTCCAGTTGTTGAATTAACTCTGTGCAGATTTTCTTACCATAATCGCTTGCTTCACGTGTGCCAACCACTGCAACAAAACGGGTGTTGTTTAAATCTATGTTGCCCCGTTTATACAAAACCAACGGCGCATCAGCACATTGTTTCAACCGGCGCGGATATTCTGCATCGGTATAAAAAATACTTTGTATGCCAAAGCGTTGAATGGAAGCATAAATAGCATCTGCTTTTTCCAATGCTTTATCACGTTCCATTTTTTTAAGAAACTCAATATTAAATCCAGAAATTTGCGCCAGTTTTTTGAGGGGAAGTGCAAAAATAGCTTCCTCGTTTTCAACTGCTGCCAAAAGTTGCTTGGACTTAATGGTTCCGAAACCGCACAATTGTGTTAGTGCAATTTGAAAGATAGGTTTAGTGTATTTCAAAATTTTGTTAATTTAGTCACTTGAAATTACTAACTTTTTTTGTAAAATGAAACACATCTCCACATTTTTTTTCATGCTTCCTACTTTATTGTTTAGCCAAATTACAGGTTCGGTTAAAGACAAATCAAGCAATGAAGCCATCGTTGGAGCAAAAATATATTCGTCCAATTCAAAGCATGCAATAACAGAAAATGATGGATCGTTCATCGTTTCCACACAACCCAATGATTTTCCTGTTACATTGATAACGTCATTTGCTGGTTATCAAAACGATACAACAATTGTTTCGCAGCCAGGAGCCGTTCAAATTTTATTGAATGTGCCTGCAAAAATGATTGAAACAGTGGTGGTAACTGCTGGAAGACGCGGTCAAAACATTGAAGAAGTACCCGTTTCTATTGAGGTTTTACGACCACAGTTAATTGATAACAAAGGATTTAAAGATTTAGAGGATGCCATTGAGCAAGTGCCAGGCGTGCAAACAATGGACGGACAAGTAAGTATACGTGGAGGAGCAGGTTATGCTTATGGTGCAGGTAGCAGGGTAATGGTACTTTGGGATGGAATGCCTTTGGTTTCTGGAGATGCAGGCGATATTAAATTTAATTCTATCCCGATGGAAAGTGCTTCGCAAATTGAAGTTATCAAAGGTGCTTCTTCGGTTTTATATGGTAGTGGTGCTTTGAACGGAATTGTTTCACTCACCGAACGCACACCATCAGAACAAGGAGAATTGCATCTCAAATATCAAGTAGGTGTTTACGATAATCCAAAACGGGCTTCATTAAAATGGTGGAAAACCAATCCAATGTTTGATTTGTTGGATTTCTATTATGGGAAAAAATTCAATCAAGTAGGTTTTACTATCTCTGCCAATAAAGTTACAGCAAAAGGATATCGCCAAGGAGAGGACGAAAATAGAGGGCGTATTTCTGGAACGTTTTTCTATCTTCCTAAACAAGTGCGCGGTTTGAAAGTTGGATTAGGATTCAACGCTCAATTGCAACGCAACAACAATTTTATGCTGTGGGAAAACGATTCTTTGGGTTATCAACCAATGGGCGGGGCAATTGCAGGTGATTCTGCTTCAACCTTGGGATTTTTTAG
The DNA here is from genome assembly GCA_029558435.1 of Bacteroidota bacterium. Next base: position 1,900 of record JAKQEZ010000005.1, on the reverse strand, counting down.
AGGAATTCGTGCCAATGTTGACCCCTACATCAAATACATTGACAAATACAACAACTCGCACAGCTTGAAAACACGTATGTATTATGTGCAAAACAAAAACATATACAACGCCGGACAAACTTCAACATCTGTTGTGTCGTATGCCGACTACCAATTTCAACGCAAATTTGGGTTTGGATTAACACTAACAACGGGGTTAACAGGCATTCACACCGATATTAAATCCAATTTATACGGTAAACACAATTCGATGAATGCCGCGCTTTATTTGCAATTAGAACAAAAACTTTGGAATAAGCTTGACATCACAGCGGGAGTTCGTGCAGAATATTACGAGCAAGATGGACGACAAGGCGATTCTTATTTTTATTTGAAAAAAGATTCTACCTCAAAAATGCCGGTTTACCCGATTTTTAGAGCAGGTTTGCATTACGAACCTGTAAAAGGAACCCACTTGCGAGCTTCTTATGGTCAGGGAATTCGCTATCCTTCTGTTGCAGAACGCTATACAGTAACCAATGTTGGGGCGTTGAATATTTTTCCAAATCCACAATTGGTAGCAGAAAAAGGTTGGGCAGCCGAATTGGGCATTAAGCAAATCATCCCTATTGGAAAAAATTGGAAAGGAATTGTTGATGTGGCTGGTTTTATCAATCAATACCAAAACATGATGGAGTTTGAGTTTGGTATTTTTAATCCCGATAGTATTCCACTTTCCATTGATAAAAACAATCCTGGTTATTTGGGTAAATGGATAGGATTTAGAGCATCCAACAATGAATCGGCACGTATTACAGGACTTGAAGCCTCGTTTTCATCCATTGGAACCATTGGTCAGGTAGAATTTGCTTCTATGATTGGCTATACCTACATGAATCCTGTGTCATTAAACACCGATTCTATGTATTTGGCAAGTTTATCATCGTTTAAGATAGATGAAAACGGCAATCCAACTTACAATAAAATGTTGAAATACAGATTCAACCACATGTTTAAAGGCGATGTGGAAGTAACTTGGAAAGGTGTGAGTGTTGGATTTTCTTCGCGCTACAATAGCCGAGTTGAGAATATTGACCGTATCTTTGAGGAATCCATCTTGGGGCAGTACATTTTACCGGGATTAAAAAAATACCGCGAAGAATACGGTAAAAAAGGAGCATTGGTGTTTGATGCACGTGTGGCATACAAATTTTTGAAGCATTACAAAGTTTCATTTATTGTAAACAATATTTTGAATACCGAATATTCTACACGACCTGGAGATATACAACCACCGAGAACGTTTATTTTACAAGTACAAGCAACATTTTAACATGAAAGTAGTAGGCATTATACCAGCACGTTATGCGTCGTCTCGTTTTCCAGGCAAACCATTAATTGATTTAAAAGGCAAATCAATGATTCAACGGGTGTATGAAAATGCGTCCAAAGCTACATTGCTGAACGAGGTGATTGTGGCAACAGATGACCAACGCATTTTTGACCACGTGCAAGCATTTGGAGGAAAAGTGGTAATGACACAAGCACATCATACCAGTGGGACCGATCGTTGTGGTGAGGTTGTACAAAATATTGATGCCGATGTTGTTATTAACATACAAGGCGATGAACCGTTGATTAATCCGCAACAATTGGATGAGATTATTGCTGCTTTTCATGATGACACGGTGCAAATAGCAACACTTGGTTATCCTAAAATTAGTGTGGAGGACATTAGCAACCCCAATCGCATAAAAATTGTAACCGACCACAACAACGATGCGCTTTATTTTTCACGCAGTGCTGTTCCCAACGATTACCATTTTAAAGGCGATTCCAAAACATTTTATCCTTTTCTAAAACACATTGGGATGTATGCTTTTCGTCGCAAAACATTGTTGGAAGTAATTGCATTGCAACC
>JAKQEZ010000224.1 GCA_029558435.1 Bacteroidota bacterium | reverse complement strand
GAATCAAAGAGATGTCCCCTACCAATCATTAATGAAAATATTGTTGTCAGAAAAAATTCAAGAAATGAAAAAGAAAAAAGCGGCATAAAACCACAGAACAAGTGCATCGACTCGGAAAATGGCCGCCGATCACGGGTCTTGCTTGCGCAACACCCGCGCCCGTCTCGTTTTTCCGGTCACGACTGGCGTTAGGGCTCAAAAATAAAAAATCCCAAGCCAAATTAAACATCCAACGAAGATTTTTGACTTTGTTCCTCGTTTGGGCTACAATTTGAGTAGGTAGGTGATTAAAATGTCAAAAACTGCAACAATTCGTGCGAGGGTAGAGCCTTCTTTAAAAGATCATGTTGAAAAGATATTTGAAAAATTGGGTTTAAATGCCACTCAGGCCATTAATTTGTTTTACAAACAAGTTGAACTCAATAACGGACTTCCTTTTGATCTTAAGGTTCCAAATGAAACCACATTGAAAACGTTAAAGGATTCGGAGTCAGGACAGAATCTTGTTGAATGCAAAGATGCAGAAGATATGTTCGATAAATTGGGAATCTGATGCTAAAACCAATTTTCACAAAACAGTTTGAAAAGGATCTCAAAAAGGCCAAAAAACGCGGCAAAAACATTGATAAAATAAAAATAATTTTGAATACATTGATTGCCGGCAAGTCGTTGGATGCAATTCACAGAGATCATCAATTAATCGGTAATTTTGTTGCACGGAGAGAATGCCATATTGAATCGGATTGGCTTCTCATTTACAGACTTACAGAAGATTCTGTTTGTTTTGAAAGAACCGGATCTCATTCAGATTTATTTGATTAAAGAAACATAGAAAGAAATGATAAATTCAAGCCCTAACAAGTGCGTAGACGCGGAAAAAAATGCAAAATGACGCCACACATTGGTTTGTGTTATAATATGTGTGGAGGTGAAGTTTATGCCGACAAATCTTGCCATTGATGATGATCTTCTGAAGCTTGCTCTTGAAATTGGAAAACTTCGAACCAAAAAGGAAACAGTTAACCAAGCCCTAAAAGAATTTATTGAAAAGAGAAAGCAAAAGGAAATTATCCAATTGTTTGGAAAGTTCGATCCAGACCCTGATTATGATTACAAGTCAGGACGTTAATCATGAAAGCCCTTGTTGATACATGTATTTGGTCGTCTGTCTTACGAAGAGACAAAATAGCTAACAAAGACATTGAAAAGAAGTTAGTTGAACTCATTCTGAATAACGATGCGTTGCTTATCGGGCCGATTCGTCAGGAAATCTTGTCTGGATACTCTGATCGCAAAAAGTTCAAAGAGCTTAAGGATAAACTTGATGCTTTTGCCAATTTGCAAATAACTGATGATGATTACGTTCTTGCGGCAGAGTTTTCAAATGAATGCAGGAAGAATGGAATTCAGGGAGGTCACATCGATTTCTTGATCTGTGCTGTAGCATCCAGGAATAAGATTCCAATCTTTACCTGCGATAATGATTTCAAACAATACTCAAAATTCATAAAAATAGAATTATATTGAAGAGGTCGAACAAATGCGTCGACGCGGAAAATGACCGCCGTCACGGGTCTTGCTTACGCAACACCCGCGCCCGTCTCATTTTTCCGCTCACGACTGGCGTTATGCAGCAAAACCTTGACATACCATATATGATATATATACTATAATTGGTATGTGGAAAATATTTGAGCACAAAAACGCATTAAAAGAACTTGAATCGTTGCCAATAGAAATCCTTCGGCGATATGAAAAGTGGAAGGATATAGTAACAATTTCAGGTCCTGTTGGTCTAAAACAGATCAAAGGGTTTAATGACGAACCATTACGCGGACAATGGAAAGGATACCGTTCATCCCGCCTTAATATTCAATATCGCATCATTTACAAAATTGAAAACGATCAATTTTATGTCAAAGTTGTTAAGGTAACGGCTCATGATTACCGGAGGAAATAAAATGAAGGACTATATAGAGGCAAAGAAAAGAGTTGAGGTGTCTGTTGGCGAATCTGTAAGAATAATTCGCGAGTTACAGGAATTAAGTCAAAATGAATTGTCTTTGCTAACAGGTATACCTCAATCAACGCTTTCGGCCATTGAGCACGATAAAATTAATTTAGG
>JAKQEZ010000003.1 GCA_029558435.1 Bacteroidota bacterium | reverse complement strand
TATTATAACTATTCGTCAACATTCCTTCAAAATTTCAACAATGTTAGCGATATTATTTTTGAAAGTCAAGTTTTGTTGATAACATTTTTCTCCTCGTTAATTTCTAGTAGTGCCATAGTAATTACGTTTTATGATTGCTTCGTTAGTAAACGGTATATCTTCCGGGTATGCATCCCACGCAATGTTAGTAGCCATTTTAAGAAACAGCATCGAACACCGAAATAACCTGCACTCGACCAAAGTATGTTTTAGGTTGCCACACTAACACATCGGATAAAAGAAACTTCTCTTGTGCTTTTTTATAAGTGCCAGTTGGATTTGCGGGAATAAACCAATGCTGGAAAATAATCCTTTTACTTGCTACTCTTGAAAGTTCTGCTAATAAATCGTGATTCCATTGGAAATTTCCGTTGTAAGGCGGGTCGCAAATTACTGTTTCAAATTCGTTATCCTTTACAAAGTCTTGCATTTTTGAAGCATCGCAAATTATATCAGGATTATTTTCAGCATCAGCATCTAATCGCACATCGCCAAGTAATGATTTACCACAGCAAACGTGCAATGTTCTACCAATAAACAATCCCTGTAAAACATCTTCAATGCTATCATTCCAAAGTTTCTTTTGCACTCTATAAATGTGGCTCGTTCCTGCCAACGGCACATTTCCTTTTGTCTTGTTAATTGCAGGTTGATTTTTGTAAGTTACACTTGCCATATTATTTGTTTTTAAATTTAATTTGTGAATAAAAACGGCTACCAACACGTGCTATATGCAAGTTTGCCATTAAGTTTTGTGCTAAATTGAAAGGTTGTACAAGGCAAACCTGCTCATAGCACCATACGTTAGTGGCAATACTCCGAAGCCCTCCGAACAGCAACATCGTAATATTGTTTTTCCTTTTCTATTCCAATTGATTTGCGATTTAGATTTACAGCACTTACAAACTCACTTCCTGAACCTGCAAATGGAATAAGTATTAAATCATTTTCATTTGTTGAGCATTTTATAATTCTATCGCATAATTCTAAAGGTTTTTGCGTTGGGTGTGGCACTTTCTCGCTTTTTTTACCTACAAGGTTTGGAATGCACCATACATCGTCAGGACTTTTGCCTAATGGGTTTAACCTTTTATCTTTGTCAGCGTAAATACTTTTTACTCTAATATCATCTAAATTCCAAGTATGATTATTTATATCATTCACGCAATAAAATAATGGTTCGTGAGATACTTTAAACTTTTTCTTTGGCGAAACTCCGCCACTTCTAAACCATATCAGTCTGTTTTTTATTGTAAAATATTTTCTTAACATCAAATCAATATAAGCGGACATCTCTTGTGAGCAGTAAATAAATAAACTACCACTATCTTTTAAGCACCTTTTGCATTGTATTATTGTGTTTTCAATAAATTGTAAATAATCATTTTCATTTTTAAATACAAAATCAAAGTCGCCTTTAACTTCAAAATATGGTGGGTCAATTATAATCGCATCAATTGATTTATCCTCAATAAAAGGAAAAACATCAAAGCAATCAGCATTAACCAACGTACTGTGGCTAACACGTGCT
>JAKQEZ010000731.1 GCA_029558435.1 Bacteroidota bacterium | reverse complement strand
AATCCTTCTTCCAACATTAAATTGGGAACTTCATAAATAGTAGAAGCATCAATTGATTGAATTACCGCTTCTTTTTTTACATTGCAGAACAACGCTAATTTCTGACGTAAATCTTGTGACAATTCGTGTTCGGTACGACACACTAAAATATCCGCTTTGATTCCGCTTTCCATTAAGGTTTTTACTGAATGTTGCGTTGGTTTCGTTTTCAATTCACCCGCAGCAGCCAAAAAAGGCACCAACGTTAAATGAACAACGATTCCATTATTTTCACCTAATTCCCAAATCAATTGTCTAACTGACTCGATGTAGGGTAATGATTCAATATCTCCAACAGTTCCACCAATCTCCGTAATTACAATATCATAATCACCCGATTTTCCAAGCAACTGCATGCGTTCCTTGATTTCGTTTGTGATATGAGGCACCACCTGAACCGTTTTTCCTAAAAATTCTCCTCTACGCTCTTTTTCAATAACTGAAAGATAAACTCTTCCTGTAGTTACGTTGTTAGCTTGAGAAGTAGGAACGTTTAAAAAACGCTCATAGTGACCTAAATCCAAATCCGTTTCTGCTCCATCGTCTGTTACATAACATTCTCCGTGTTCGTAAGGATTTAATGTTCCTGGGTCTACGTTGATGTACGGATCAAACTTTTGAATGGTTGTTCGGTATCCTCTGGCTTGCAATAATTTGGCTAACGAAGCTGCGATAATTCCTTTTCCTAAAGAAGAAGTCACACCTCCGGTAACAAAAATGTACTTAGTTTGGTTCATTGTGTTGTTGTTGTGTTGTTGTGTTTTTTAGACAAGTCACGACTTGTCAGTACGAAAATCGTGCAAAGATAATACTAATTAGTCAATGTGCCAATTAGTCGATGTATCAATTTTGTAATTAAATTGTAAACAATTTATTTTTGTTTTGGACAGTTTCTGCGGATGTTTCGAACGAGTTCTTCTAAGCCGTTTAGCTTGAGTTCGTGTACCAATTTTAATTGTTCGCCTAATTGTCCTTTTGGGAAACCTTTATTGGCATACCAAACCACATAATACTCCGGAAGGTCAATTAAGTAATAGCCTTCGTATTTGCCAAAAGGCATTTTAGTGTGTGCGAGTTTGATGAACTCAATC
>JAKQEZ010000727.1 GCA_029558435.1 Bacteroidota bacterium | reverse complement strand
ACTGCACATAACACCGTATATAAGTAATACAAAAAGCGTCTTAGGGTAGTGTTTCATAGGTTCGATTTGTGTAGGCATTTTAATTCAAAAACCGCCAACGCGCTTGAGTAATTCAGAAATCATTTGGTCACGTTCGGTAAGTTTCTTTTTTAGTGTCATTATTTCCTCACGTGCAGTAAGTTTTACCTTTCCATCGATTGACATATCCTTGTAAAGTTTTGCTTCCTTTTCGATTGCCTTTATCTCCTTTTCAAGTCGTTTAATCAAAACTTTTTTACCTTCCACGCTTGACTGCAAATCATATATTTCCGCCTTGTCTTGAAACATTTCTTTCTTCAATTGCTTTATTTCAATTATTGCCATTTGCCATTTATTGAAATAAAATATTTCGGATTCTGTTTCAGGTTTAAAAACGTATTCTTTTGGTCTTGCTATTTCAAGCCAATTAATTTTTTCGGTTGATGGTAGATTCTTTTTAAAATCCTCCCCTTCGGTTTTTGAATTAAAATGCTGTGTGTTTTCCATAGTGAAGTTTGTGTTAGCTTTTTGTACTACTTATATACTTGATACATTATACCTCATTTAAGAGAGCAATCCACGTTGTAGCCATATAACTTTGACCGTTGTAAAACATATCGTGTAGGTCGGACATAATTACCCAAAGTTGTTCTTTATACCCTCCATCTTCGGTTTTGCGTTTATTCACCCAAATTTCAGCTTCTTCATTTGACAGTAAATATATGTTAGCAATAAGTGCTTTAATTTTAGCAAAACCTTTTTCATTTGGGTAAATAATAACCTCGTGATTAAGATTAAAACGAGGCATAACATCACCCTTACGCAATGCGGGGGTCTGTGCTTCGTTGGACAATTTTTCGTTACTCATAATTTTGTACTTTTAAGTTAGTGTAGTGGTTAAAAGCCTCCACTGCATAAGGCTGTGGCACGTTAGGTGCAATGCTAAAAATCAGCCTCTGCAATCTTGTTCTGTAATTCGTTATGGTCATCAATTCGTCTTTGCTCAATTTTAGAAACGAGTTCAAGCATAGCGTTTAATCCATCTATAAAACCAATGCACTCATCTTGGTTGTGCTTTTCCTTGATATATTTATCAACCAAAGCCTCTTGTTGTTCTTTTGTTATTAGCATTTCATTTGAATTTGTAATTAGCGCGGGTCTGAATGTTATAAGTAGTGCTATTTGTTGTTTAATTAAATTTTGTGTTTATACTCGGTTTCCGCCTCTTTAGCCAGCCGAAAACCAAGCCTTTTTACGTTAGGTGAAAGGCTAAAGAACCATCGTTTCCAATTCAGCCAGGCAAATAAATCTTGTTCCGTTTATTACTTCATTTTTTGACCTGTGATGGTGTCCAAAAATCCACATATCAGGTTGATGATTTTCAAACATTACTTGCAATCCATTACTTGTAATTGATTTATCTCTAATCCCAAACAAATATCGTCTTGCGTAATCAGGGCAGTCGTGAGTAATCATAATTTTTGGCTTATTGAAATTATAAAAGTCAATCGCATTTTGCATTTCTTCATAATTCAATTCTTCGTTTGCCCACCAATCTAAATTTTCAGTTCTGTACGCCTTATCAATTGAATAAGCACCCCTAACTGTCATTACCTTACTCTCATAAGCATACGACCAATTAAACAAACTATGTGGCTCATATAAAAATGAATAATCATCGTGGTTGCCAAAATTTATTTGATTTTTTGTATAATCAATATTTTTTAAAAACCAATCGTGTTGCTTTTTAAAACCAAAATCGCCAACTTGAATTGAACACCCTTTACGGAAATTTACAAGTTTCCAGTAATCGTTTATTTTGCCGTGAACATCCCCGATAACTAAAAGCCCTTCACCTAACATTGCATTGGCAATATTGGGGCTGACGTTCTTAATTTCGGCTTTTGTGCTTTCTACTTTCATTTGTAATAATTTAAACATTTGTACTTTCTAATCCCCAACATCGCCAATGCTTTATCGTTAGGCAACATTGCTAAACAGACCTGACAATAAAATAGGCGACACATCTTCGGTAGACAATTTCACGGTAACTTGACACAGTAGACAGAAAAACAAAAGCCGACCCTTCAGAGATTTTTATTTGATTTTTGCCAACACACAATTTTTTGTCATAGTTTTTGATCCAATGCTTCCTTTAGCACATTTGCAGGTTAGTTTTTAAATGCGTAGGAAAAATTACCCATTTTAAAAACTTGCTTCGCACCACCTGCAAAAGAGCTAAAGCCCACCACACAACCAAAAACGTACGCCAAAAAATTCGCCCACCCGCCAGTTGACGATATTGTTAATAATTATTCTTTGACTGTAATACTCAATTTGTTACTTTTGGACATTAAATGTCAAGTCAAATCGTTTCAAGTTGAAAAATATAGCGGAAATAATCAGAGAACTAAGAGAGCAAAACGGACTATTGCTTCGACAGGTTGCTGCTGAAATAGAAATTGACCAAGCTCTTTTAAGCAAAATTGAACGTGGAGAGCGAATGCCGACAAAAGATCAAGTTATTCGTTTAGCTAAATTTTATAAAGTTGACCCGAATGAATTTTTGATTGCGTTTATAAGCGATAAACTTGTTTACGAATTGCAAGACGAAGAAGTGGCTTTAAAAGCCATGCAAGTTGCTGAGAAGAAAATAAACTATATAACTAAGAAGAAAAATGGCAGGTAGAAAACTCATAGAAAAAATCACTAATGAGTTGCCGAGCCATTACGCTGACCGGCTTGGGCTGAGTTACGCCAAATCGGTAAATCAGGAACATAAAAAAACAAACGGACAGTTTTTTACTCCTGTAGAAATAGCTGGACTGATGGGGACATTCGCAGAATCGGGAGAAAGTTCTCTTAGAATACTTGATCCAGGTTGCGGAACGGCCATTCTAACTTGTGCTTTAATAGAGTCACTTGTTCGGAATAACAGCAAATTGAAGGAAGTTGATTTGACAGTGTACGAAACAGACAAAGCTTTAATCCCTTATACAAATGAGTCATTAGATTATTTAAGGAGTTGGTTAAAAGAAAAAAATATCGAATTAAAAATCTCTATTCATTCAAATGATTTCATTCTTGAAAACGCAGATTGCCTAACAAATAATGGCAACTTGTTTTCACAGAAAATTGATCCGTTCGATATTATTGTTTCAAATCCTCCCTACTTCAAACTGCCTATTGACGACAAACGAGCGATTGCTGCAAAAGCAGTTGTTAACGGGCACCCGAATATTTATGCCATTTTTATGGCTATTTCCGCAAGGTTACTAAAAGAAAACGGACAACTCATATTCATCACTCCGAGAAGCTACGCTTCCGGCAGTTACTTTAAATTATTCCGGGAGTATTTTTTCAAAATAATTGAAATTGATAAAGTGCATTTGTTTGTTTCCAGAAAGGACACATTCAACAGAGATAAGGTATTACAGGAAACAGTTATCATAAAAGGCACACGAAAAGAAAAAACAAATCCGAAGCACAAAGTAAATGTTTATTCATCACATGGGTTAAAAGATATTGATTCTCCAATAATCAAATCTTTCACACAAAAGGAATTGATTGATCTCAATTCAAATGAAAAAATATTGTACCTACCCACAAGCGATTCAGATGAAGTGATTTTGAATGTTTTTAAAAATTGGAATGGAAACTTGAATAAATACAATATTCAGATTTCAACCGGCCCTGTCGTTGCGTTCAGATCAAAAGAGTATTTACATGACACATATCAAAACGGAACAGTATTTTTAGCTCCACTCTTTTGGCTACATAACGTAAAGCAAATGGTCTTGGAATGGCCGATGCCAAAGCCCGAAAAAGGACAATATGTAAGAATACAGGATGAATCAAAGTCTATTCTCATTCCAAATAAAAACTACGTTCTATTGAGACGCTTCAGTGCTAAGGATGATAAAAGCAGATTGGTTGCCGCTCCATACTTCTGCAATTTCATTGAAGCAGAATATATCGGTGTAGAAAACAAAGTAAATTACATCTATCGTCCGAAAGGACATTTAGAGCGAAACGAAGTAGTTGGACTTTGTGCTTTGCTGAACAGCAGTTTATTCGATTCTTATTTCAGAATATTCAATGGAAACGTGAATGTAAGTGCTACAGAACTCAGGGAAATACCTCTCCCTCCGCTCGAAATGATTAAAGAAATTGGCAACAACATTATTCTTTCAAACGACTTTTCAGTAGATAATGCCAACAAAATAGTAAGTGAACAATTTGAATTTACACCAGCAATAATATGAGCAAACTTGACGATGCAAAAAAGATACTCAAAGAATTAGGACTGCCAACAGCGCAGCAAAATGAAATATCAGCGTACACATTATTGGCACTTTGCGGAATTAAGCCTCGCGATAGTTGGAGTAAAGCGACCCGTAAAAGTTTAAAAGTTACAAAAGGCATTATGGCTTTTGTTCTTGATATTCACAAAAAAGAGTATGCGCCAAATACAAGAGAGACGTTCCGCAGACAAGTATTGCATCAATTTGTTCAGGCTCGCATCGCGGACTACAATCCGGACAATCCGAAATTACCAGTAAATAGTCCAAATGCTCATTATGCAATTACCAATGAAGCACTGGAAGCAATTCAAAAATTTGGAACTAAAGACTGGAAGAAAGCAGTTGAAAAATTCAAATCGGAAGCAGGGGAATTAGCGAAACGATATAAAAAAGAAAGAAAACAAAATTTGATTCCGGTAAAACTAAGCAATGGCAAAACGATTAAACTTTCGTCAGGAAAGCACAATGAAGTTCAGGCTGCCATCGTGCATAATTTTGCTGCAAGATTCGCCAACGGTGGTTCGGTGCTTTATTTGGGTGATACAGCGAAAAAAGATTTGTTCGTGGATGAAAAGAAATTGAAAGAATTAGGAATTCCGATTGACCAGCATAGCAAATTGCCAGATGTTGTGATTTATGACGAAAAGAAAAACTGGTTATTCCTGATTGAAGCAGTTACTTCACATGGCCCGGTTTCTCCGAAACGAATTGTGGAACTGGAAGAATTCTTGAAAGACTGCAAAGCGGGCAAGATTTACGTTACAGCATTTCCCGATTTCACTGAATTTAAAAAACACTCCAACAATATTGCCTGGGAAACGGAAGTTTGGTTGGCTGACACGCCTGATCATATGATTCATTTCAATGGCGATAGATTTATGGGACCAAGGTAAAATACAACATTAATTATTATGGTATCAAAACTTAAAGAAGATTATTTAGACAAATACTGCGTAGAAAAGAAATACACAGTAAATAAAACACCGCAAAACGGTTACACAAGGATAGACATTTCCAACTTAAGGGAAAAAATTAACATTAACTTATATGAAAGCGGTTCCCTTGTCATTGGAGGAAGTCCTAAGCTTCAATTAAAAAAGGAGTTTGAAGATTTAAAAAAGCAAATGGATGATTCCCCAGAAATCCTAGAAGGGATGGAAAAACTAAAAGTTAAATCTTGCGCAAGTAAATATAATATCCTAATTCCGGAAACCAGAAGTAAGATAAAAGACTCTCTAAATGAAATAACTTCTCACGTTGAACTTATTATTGAGCCAACACCAAGTGAGGAA
>JAKQEZ010000726.1 GCA_029558435.1 Bacteroidota bacterium | reverse complement strand
TGTTGCATTCATTTTGCCTTTGAAACTTATTGTCGTTGTCGTTTGGATTTGCTTGGTTGGAAGTGCTTACAAAAATTACAGAATTTGGAACTTCTATTTCTCTATTCTCTGCTGTGTCAAAGATTGAAGCGGTTGGCTTATTAAATTTCAGTTCGTGAAATTTCTCTTTGTCAAAGTTTGGAAGTAGAGTAGTGTTTGGATTTTTAAGTTTGCTATCATAGAAAAATCTTGAAATCAAATTTCCTATTTGTCTTGGCATACGATATTGAATGTCCAACATTTTAATGAAGCCCTGCAAATTTTCATTGGCTTCAAATTCTGTAATTAGTTTTTCAAATAAACTTTCGCCAAACTCTTTTTCAATATCAAGTCCGTTGTCCTCTAACTTCTCTTTTACTTTTTGTTTAACAGCTTCCTCTCTTGTAATTACAGGCGGAAGTTGCTTATGGTCGCCAATCAAAATAATGTTGTGTCCCATATTTATTGGAACAAGGTTTTCGGCTGGCGATGCTTTGCTGCTTTCATCCATTATCACAAAGTCAAAGCGGAAATTGATTTTGCTGTATTGACTACTTGCAATGTGAATACAAGTCGCACCAATAACATTTACCGATTTTACAAAAGCGGTTCGTAAATCAATTTCATTGCTTCCGTCATTGAGCATTGATTTTTTCTTTTCGCCTGCATCAGTGTCAGCGTTTGAAAGAAAAGCAAACCAATCTTTTTGAATTGTCTTCAACTGCTGAAACTCTTTGCCCAATTTCTCATTGAATAGTTTCTCAACATCTTGGATATTTTTCGCTTTATCAAATAGTCCTTTGATGTATTGATTTTGCACACGAAGCAAATTAACGAAGCTGCCGAAGGCAGGTTCGTTTTCTCTTTTGCTGTTTGCGTATTGGTTAAAGAAGTTGACTAATGCTTTGTCTTTAATCTTTGCTTGAAAATGCTCACTAAAAAACTTCTCTGAATTTGCTTGTGTGTCTTTAACCCAATGTTTGAGTTTGCTTTGAAACGAATGCTCTTTGATGTCGTTGCTTATTCTGTCCTCGTCTGCCGCCAAACGCATAAACAAAATGTTGGTGTCAAGAAGTCGTTCTAAAACATTGTCAACTGCTAAATTTGATTGAGAAGTAACTAAAACTTTTGCGTTGCTGTTTTGCTTTATGATTTGTTGAATGAGTTCAACAATTACAGTTGTCTTGCCTGTTCCAGGCGGACCTTGAATTAAGTAAACTGGTTTGTGATGAAGTGCTTCAAGAACTGCAACCCTTTGTGTATCGTCTGTTTTAAGGTTTTGATTTATTACTTCTTCCTTGAAACCTTCATAGTCAATATCAATTCTGTTTGGTGCAGGAAATCTTTCAGGTGTTGCAATTATTCCGCACAACTCTGGATTAACGATGTCTTTGTTTTCAAACTTCTTGCACGCCTCAACTTGCTTTTTGAATTGACTTGTTTCCATTCGCACATCTTGAAGCAATTCCCCTTTCTCTGGAATTTCATCAACTGTAACTTTTGCGTCTTTGATTACAAGAAAACAATCCGAAGGATTGTAATCTTGAATTTTGCCAATTATTTTGTCGTCAATAGAAAGGTTCACTTCATTTCTTTTCAACTCTTTCAACCTATCCCAATTCCTGAACTTGTCTGTGAGTGTAAAACGAATGTTGGAAGGATTGTTTTTGCTTTCTTCTCTTTCAAGGTAAGCCGCTTTGAAAGCGGTTTCTTCAATGTATTCTCTTTCTTGGTCGGGAAGTGTTTGCCACTTCTTTAGTAGGTCTTGTTTGGTTTTATTGAGTTCTGTAATTGTATTGAGTTGTTCCCATTTGTTGTAGAAGTAACGAAAGCTGTCAAAGTATTGCAAAGGGCTAAAGTCAAATCCGTATTCAGCAATGAAACCTTGTTGAATTGCTTTGACAAATGGTTGACTTTTTATCCCTTGAACTGGAATGAAAATGTGTCCTGCTGTATCGGCAAAAAATCTACCGCTATAATTTTTCGTAGAAAATTGTCCAGTGATTTGCCCTTTGTCTTTGGAAAGGTCTTTTTCAAGCAAAAAGTAACAAACGTTGTTCATTTCATTTAGTATCGGCAAAAAGGTTTCTACTTCCTCTCTTTTTACAACCACCTTAATTGCGGTCTGTCCGCTTTTATGAATTGAATTAGCCGAAACTTTAACCTTATCAAGTTCCTCAATGATTTCAGAATACTTAGCAAAACGGCTTGTCCGTTTTGCTGAAAGAGATTTTGCAAAAATCTCTTTCAAAGTTTCGTCATTGTTGGTTTTAAGAATGTCTTCAAAGCAAACGAATACAGAATAAATGTCTGATTGAAAACTTGGTCTTGTGTTTTCAATTAGTTCGGGTGCAAGAAACTTTTCGTTGAGAAGGTTCTGTTGTTTGAACAACTCAAACAAACCGACAAAGCGAAGCGAAGCTTCGCTTTGATTGGTTATTATGCTTTCGTCAGAAATCACAAAACCGAAGCGGTTTTGTTTCTTCAAATGGTCAAGCCCAGTCAGCAAAGATTTGAGTGCTTTGATTGTCGGGTTGTCTATTGGTTGTAAGTTGTCGTTATGCTGATAAACTATGTAGTGAAGTTTATTGGCTGTGTCAAAGTCAACACGAATTACTTTTTGGATGCCGTCAATGTCCTGATTGACTAAAGGAAGAATTTCATTTTTAAGAAGTCGGTCAAGTAAAGTTTGGTAGTCCTTGTTTGGTTTAATTGTCAGCACCTCAAATGTCTGCCCGTCACTGCTCTCCGTCAACCAAAGTGTAAGGTTGTCGTTGAGTTGTCTTAACTCTTGAATTATATTTTGCTGTCCTATCGTTTCCAAGTGTCATTTAGTTGTTGCAGTGTCGGTCGCAGAATAGCCGATAACGGCCCCGGGCTTGCCGCCGTGACCGCCGTACGGGATTATAAAGATAGGTGAGGGC
>JAKQEZ010000725.1 GCA_029558435.1 Bacteroidota bacterium | reverse complement strand
AATTGATCGAAGATTCGTTTCATATTTTCTCGTTTTATACCGATACCATTGTCCTCAATACTGATACAGAGTTTGTCCTTGTCATTCCAAGTGGAAACGGTTAAAATCAATGTCTCTTTGCGATATTTGAGAGCGTTATCCATCAAATTGTAAATAACGTTTGTAAAATGCATCTCGTCCACCATGGCATAGGCATTTTGAGTGTTTAGTTGGGAAATAATTTTACCATTGGTATTATTCACTTTCAACGAGAAATTGCCAATAACAGTTTCCAACAACTCGTGCATATCCAACTCTTGAAAATTCATAGTCGCTCTACCGCGCTCAAAAACAGACATTTGAAGTACCTTGTCTACCAAAAAACTCAATCGTTTTGTTTCATCAATAATCACATGCGAAATGTGAGCTAAAATTTTAGGATTCGTATTTACAGAGTTGTCACTCAACATTTGAGCAGCTAAAGAAACCGATGAAATCGGTGTTTTTAACTCGTGCGTCATATTATTGACAAAATCATTTTTGACACTCGTTAAACGCTTTTGACGTAAGAGGTACAAAATAGTCAACATAAATGTAAAAAACATCAACATCGTCAGAATAATTGATGGTAGTAATAATTTCAAAGAATGTACAATGTATTCTGAACGCGTTGGAAAAAAGACGTTTAAAAAGTAAACTTTATCAGAATTTTCATTGGGAAAAAATTGTTGACGATAAAAATCTTTAGTAACGACCATTTTATCATCGTGACATGAAAATATGATTTTTCCACTCTTATCCGTCACCACATAATGGAAAGGCAGCTCTACCCCATTATTGTAAAACTCTTTACTCAAAAGCTCATCGAGTAATACAAAATCAACACGTTTTTCAATAGGCTTGGTAGAAGCATCATTCATCAATTTAGCGGTTACCTCATCAAATAACGCTTTAGAGCGTAAAAAACGTTCTCTATATTGTTGGTTTTGCGATTCACTCGCTTTGGAGATAGAAGTGTTTTTACCACCCAACGATTTTATCTGAACCGACTCATCAGGCATCGTCAGTTGGTCAACAGTATAGGAATGCTTAAATAATAGCTCGTCACTATTTAACAACTCTTTAGCCCGTTGGGCATCATCCGATTTTCCATTAATAAACGTTTCCAAATAGTCACGCACCTCCATTTCGTCAATGGTTT
>JAKQEZ010000723.1 GCA_029558435.1 Bacteroidota bacterium | reverse complement strand
AGAATTGAAATCAATCCCGCTTTTGCAAGCAAGCTTTCAACGCTGATTTATTCTCAATTCTGCACGTAAGCTTGCCGCTTACCCTTTCAATTGCAACTATTGATATTTATTGCGCTGGTTCACAATTGTTTACAACGGTTCACGCATTGGCGAAGTGGCGGAAATCGAAGCCGAAATGTTGAATTTTGCACTAAACTTCAATAGAATTACTACCGTTGAATTTAGCACTTAACCCGCCATTTTGCCAATGCGATGTTAGCCGATCGCCCCGTTTTCGGTCAAAGTTTATCTCAGTTTTATATTCAGTTTGTGGTTCTTGGACAAGAAATAAATCAAGTTCTTTTTTGTCGTTGAAACCTCCAATTTTTTGTTTGTAAGTTGCCGATATTTTCGGATTTTCTATTTCTAATTTTCTGTTTTTGCTAATTGTCAAAAATTCTTCTTCTTGGTCAATTCCTAAAAATCGTCTATTGGCTAAATTAGCCGCAATTCCTGTTGTTGAACTTCCTGCAAATGGGTCTAAAATCCAAGCGTTTGGTTTGGTAGAAGCCAAAATAAGTCTTGTCAAAACTGAAAGCGGTTTTTGTGTTGGGTGCTTTCCGCAGGATTTTTCCCAAGGTGCGATTGCTGGCAAGTTCCAAACATCTTTCATTTGTTTATCTCCGTTTAGTTGCTTCATTAATTCATAATTGAAATAATGCGGAACTTTTTCGCTTTTCCTTGCCCAAATGATTTGTTCGGTTGAATATGTGAAATATCTACAAGAAAAATTTGGAGGCGGATTGGTCTTTTCCCAAGTTACAATATTCAAGATTTTAAACCCCAATTCAGTCAAGATTTGTCCAACCGAAAAAATGTTGTGCATTGTTCCGCTTATCCAAATTGTAGCGTCATCTTTCATTTTATCACGAACCAATGACAGCCACTTTCTATTAAAGTCGTTTATAAATTCAAATCCTTCGGATTTGTCCCATTTGCCTTTGTTTACGCTTACAATTTCTCCGTTTTGAATTGACAAACCGTTGTTTGATAAAAAATAGGGTGGGTCAGCAAAAACCATATCAAACTTATGTTCAAATTCTGGCAATAGTTTCATCGTATCTCCGTGAAGAAGATAGAAATCTTTGTCGTCAGATTTGAAATAAGGTGTTATCATTCGGGAACAGGTAAGCCAAGTTTTATTAATGGAATATGCTCGAAAAAGTAATAACAATGCACACTATGAATGTAATCCAAAACATCTTTGTATTCAGGTTTTCTAAACCAATCGCTCAACAGATAAATGTATTCAACTTCAATGTTTGCAGGTGCTAATAGTTTTTGATATTGCTTTCTTTTAAAATCACAAGTTTGTAATTTTTCATCAACTGAACCTGCAACTTGTTGAAATTTACATTCAATGATAAACAAAGTGTTTGCGATAATTACAAAAATGCTGTCATCAGGTAAAAGTCGTTTTGAGATCAAACTTTTCCATTCTATTTTTAACTCGTCCAAGAATTTGTAAAAGCCGTGTTTCTTGAAAATTCTGCCTACAAGTTCTTCGTTGTAAAAGACATTTCCGTCTTGAACTCTGTAACCTTTTTGAGCGTTTAAAAACTCTGAAAGATCTGTTGTTCCTTCAAATACTAATCCCGTTTTGGTATTTCCGCCGCCTTTACCGCCAAAAATCATATTGTTATTGCTACTTTATTGTTATTTGTAATTAATAGTTCTGTCAAAAATCCTCTTTTCTCTGGATTTGCATTTATGCTTCGTTTAGCGTTTACTCTTGATATTGAATAGTCAGCATACAAATCATCAAAGAAATTATCATTTTCATTTTTGCCTTTCACGTCTGAATTGCTTAAAATCCACGAATGATTTAATATGTCAAGTTTGTTGCAAAAATCTTTAAGGCGAACTTGTTCGCTGTCGTTAAATTCATCTTTTGCGTAGGAATTAAAACTCGATGTTTCGCTTAATGGTTTGTATGGTGGATCAAAATAAAAAAGTGTATTTTGATCCGTAAAATCTAAAGTTTGCTCAAAGTCGCCACACAAAATTTCTACTTTTTGTAATGCTTCACTTACTGCCAAAATATTTTCTCTATCGCAAATGGTCGGCTTCTTGTAACCACCCATCGGAACATTATACAAATTCTTACTATTCACTCTGTACAAACCGTTAAAGCAAGTACGATTGAGAAAAATAAACAAAGCGGCTTGTCCGCTTTGTTCTGATTTTCTTGTATTGTATAATTCCCTTTTTTGGTAATAATAGAGTTTTTTGCTTTCCTCATTTCCCTCTAAAGCGTGGTATTCGTTTTGCAAAATGTCAAGAATTGAAATTAGCTCTTTCGGTCTGCTTGCAATGGTTTTGTAAGTATTTATTAAGTCTTCGTTGATGTCGTTTATCACGGCTTTTTTAAGATGAGGAAAGCTGTTTAGTACCCAAAAGAGAACTGCACCACTTCCTACAAATGGCTCGATGTAAGTGAAGTTTGTCCGTGTTATGTCAGTCGGCAAAGTTCGTTCAATGTCAGAAATGAGTTGGGTTTTTCCACCTGCCCACTTCAAAAACGGTTTTGCTATTTTATTTTCAGTCATTCTGCTCAATTTCGTAAGTTATGTTCCAAAATTACAATAATTTTTTCGGTTAGAAGTCGGTTTCAAGTTTGAATTTTGTCCGAATGTTGAATTTTAGCACTGTCGTTGTGGGGTGTCGGCTAACGGTCCGGCTGGTAGGCGACGTGCCGTGTTGGACGGCTTTTCATTGAGCGATGGCCAACCTGCATGGTGCTTACCAGCCAGTTGTAAGCAGTTGTTCATTGTTTTCAAGCCGCCTGAATTGATATTGCCCTTATCTTCGATAAGCGCAGTATCAATGGGTTGAAAATAATGAAGCATAGAGTGAATGGTTTTTCAATGAACGAGAAACA
>JAKQEZ010000721.1 GCA_029558435.1 Bacteroidota bacterium | reverse complement strand
GGGTTGCCAAATTACACAGCAATACCAACAATTTGTCCGCAATGCAATTCGGATTTGAAACCCTTTTTGCTTTTACATTCCATTTTAAAACCCAAGGCAAACAAGTTTGCCTTGTTTGCCTTGGCATTAGTTGGTGTTGTTTTAGCGATTCTCTATCTAAGCTCCATATCCGACAAGAAACAAATTGCAAGTGAACACACAAAGTCAATAACACAACTTCAGGATTCAATTAGTAAACTTCTAACAACTTTTGCAAAAACTCAAACAGTTGAACCTGAAAACAAATCTTCTCAAAAAGAAATTGTCATTCAATACAAAGTGAAGAATGGCGACTATCCTTCAAAAATTGCACAATTCTTTTACAATGATTGGAGAATGTATAAAAAAATTGAGGCGGACAATAATTTAAAGCAACCCTACATTCTCAAAGTAGGACAACCTCTAACAATTAAACTTACAAAGGAATAATGGAAGTAGTAATAATTCTCATTGTAGTTGTCATCATTGGCTATGTGATATATCAAACATTGCCAAACCCAAAATTTCAAAAAGCAATTTCGCTTTTTGATTTGGGCAAATTGGATGAAGCAACAAAAATTCTGAATGACATATTTGAAAAGCATACTGATGCACCAGCAAAACTTGCAGAATGCAAATTGAAGGAAGGTCTTAATGCAAAAACCAAAAGCGGCAATGAAGCGATAAAGTATTTTAATGAAGCCATTGAAATAAAAAAACGACTCCCGACCAATGCCTCAAAAACAAAATATGAATTGATAGAGGCGAAAGCATGTTATGAAATTGCAGTAATTCAATTCAGCAATTTAATTTCAGAAACCAATGCAGACAGCAAAGTCAAGAACCTCAAAGACAATTTGCGTTTCATTGACATGGCAATAAAGTCAGGTATTGAAAAAGATTTTGCAGCACTTAGAAATAAGCATCTTTCAGAATTAGCAGAGATAAATTTTTCGTTTGGAATTCAAAGCGAAAAATCAAACAAATTAGTTGAAGCCATACATCACTACTCTACTGCAAAAGATTTTGCAGCCCAATCTTCAAACACTAAAATTCTTTATGGTGCATCAACAAGAACAGGAA
>JAKQEZ010000715.1 GCA_029558435.1 Bacteroidota bacterium | reverse complement strand
CAAAAAAGATAGTAATCCACCTAAGAGAAACACAGTCCATCATCCGGTCTCGCTGAACACCGAATATTCAAAAGCCGGGCTGGCTTAGTGGCTTACGTTGGAAGATTTTTGGTGGGCTTTTGTATATTCGGCTTAATGTTTTAGCGGTTCGTTGTTTTATGTTCAATGGTCTGTTCATTTTGTTATATGTCGCATTATTTACTTTGTCACTCGCTCAATACCCTTTATTATTCCGCCTTTTATCATATTTCCATATCCATTGTCGGGCAACAGGTCTGCAAATGAAAGTGCTAAGTCATAGTTTCTCTTTGCGTTGCCAAAGTCGTTTAGGTCTTCGTAGCATTTTGCAATATTTAGATATAATGAAGGGAAAGTCGCCTTAACTGTTTCATTGTTTATTTTGAGAGCCAATTCTAAAGCTGTCTTGTCCCAATTTAATTTGTCTTGAGTATTTTTTTGATGCCGAGCAACGTAATGAGCTGAAGTAAATTTTTCAAAGTCATTTGTTGCTTCGTCCCAAGCTTGTGTGAATAATTTAATTGCTTCTTCAGGTTTACCATTACCTTCCATTTCCATACCTTGGGCACAGAGTTTAATTACGTTATTGTTTTGGTCAAATTCCATAGTTCGTTGTTTATTCTCCTGTAGGTTCATAATAAAAAATTGTCGCACCTGAATTTAGTGTTTTGGTCTTGATGAGTTTCAACATTATTCGGTCTGTGATTTGGTCAAAAAGTTTAAGCCCTTTTCCTTCTATGATTGGATGAATACAAATTTGAAATTCATCAATGAGGTTGCTGTTTAGAAGTTGAATAATCAAACTCCGACTTCCTGCTAGGATGTCTTTCCCCGACTGCTGTTTGAGTTCCAAAACTTTTTCTGTAAGCGGAAGGTCTGAAAGTTTTGCAGTGTCCCAGTTTGTGTCTTGAAGAGTGGAAGAAAAAACAAGTTTTGGAAGATTGTTAATTGAAACAGCAAAGTCGTCCATTGATTTTTTTCCAGAGGGATTGTCAAATAATGTTTTCCAGAATGTCATAAGTTTATATGTAGTCCTACCATATAGTATTACACCAGCATTGTCAATAAGCTCGGTGTAATGTTGGTGTAGCCCTTCATCAACAACTCCTACGGTATGGTCGCAAACTCCGTCAAGTGTCATATTGATTGCTGCAATTACTTTTCTCATATTTTCTATTTTTTTTGTCGTCCGTTTATGTCTCTGGGGTCGTTCGTTACAATGACCGCTAACATCTGTATATACGCCATATGGCGTATATTTTCCATATAAATGTAATCCTTATTCTCAAATAACCAAACTAACCAACGACCTTTTTATATCCTTTCTCTGCTTATCCGTTACATTCGTGTTAATCTCAATTGGATATTCCGGAACAAAGTGGACACCTTTTGCTGTGGCACTGCCGTGCCTGCCATTCCGGAAGACGAGTTCTATCTTCCTTCTTAGACTTACAAAACTCAGCTACCTATCCCGCAAAAAAGCCAGGCATCCACCTAATACGAAAGTTAAAAAATAAATAGACCAAAATTTGGTGTATTGGATTATTTGTATTAACTTTGGTCTATAAAATATATCATAAATATGTCATTTGCATTAAACATTCCGGTTACAGAATCACTGAAAGAACTAAGGAC
>JAKQEZ010000710.1 GCA_029558435.1 Bacteroidota bacterium | reverse complement strand
GTTGTAGTTGCAAAACAATTTCATTTGCTTTTGAAGCATCTGCTTCATCTTCTAATGCTTTCACAATTTCAAGGTGCGGATGCAGCCATTTGTGCAGTTCATCGTGGCTTTTTCCGTCCATTGTGCAGCTTTTTATGAGCTGGCTGTTTTGGTCTTTTACCTGTTGAGCTAATGCTTTATAATCTGTGTGATTATTTTGGATATAAGCATTTACCAATTCTTCGCCTTTCATCACAAATGGCTTCATTTCTTCATTCACCAACCATTTTTCTCCATTGTTGAGTTCAATAGCTTCAGAACTTTCATCGTGTTGATGTTCTTCGTGGTTTTCTGTTGCCTGCTTTTCCGTTGATTTTTCGGTGGTATTATTACAACTCCACAAAAACAAAATGCTAATTCCTAAAACAAAAACTTTCTTCATATTTCTAATTTTTAATTCGTAATTTTTAATTTTTTTCAATCATTTTCAATATTCCATCTAAGACCGTTTTCCCGTCCTTGACAAGATTTGATTTATGTCCTGATAATTTCCATTTCAGCACGGTCATTCTCATTCCTCCAATAATTATGGTGGTCAAGGTAGAAGCTCCAATCAATTTATTGTATTGACCTTGTTCTTGCCCTTGTTTGATGTTTTTAGAAACATAATCTTGCATCATATCCATAAT
Source organism: Bacteroidota bacterium (assembly GCA_029558435.1). Next base: position 450 of record JAKQEZ010000710.1, on the reverse strand, counting down.
TTCAGCTACTTTATTACTCAAACTTTCATCAAAATGGAAAATGCTTTCTGCAAAAATAACACTCACTATTGCCGGTTTGTTTGTAAAAGTTTGTAGCTGGGAATTAAAAATTGCTCTTAATTCATCAGCACTTGTATCAGTCGGTTTAAATGAAATAGACTGAATACGGTTTTTCATTTCTGTTTTAAAGTATTCCAACAAGCTCAATAAGATTTCATTTTTACTTTTGAAATGTCTGTACAATGCAGGTTCAGATAGGCCAATGTCTTCAGCTAAAGTTTTAATTGTCAAATTCTGAATGCCATATTTTGAAATACGGTTGGTAGCCGCTTCCATTATTTCAATTTGCCTGTCTGTAAATTCTTGCATACTTGTCTAATTTATTTTTATGCTAGTTAGTATTCACTCACAAAAGTAGAAACTAATTTTCAATTGGACAAATGAAATTCA
>JAKQEZ010000708.1 GCA_029558435.1 Bacteroidota bacterium | reverse complement strand
CAGGGGCCAGAAATTTAGTGGCGGCGCTGCGGAATTTTGTATTTTAGCAGGAACGAATGCCGAGGCCGGCCAGGAAATTTAATAGCGCGATAATTCTCGTAAGCGCCCGCGCCTAGCCTCGGTCCGTTAGCGGCAATATTATGACACGACCCATAGTAGTTCTCACAATATTATTTTATCATTTTTGCCAAGGACAAAATAGTCATTGTCATTGTGACAAATTTCCAACAATGAATGAATCGTCGGTAAGTTGTGACACTTTGGTTTTTGAAAATTCCTCGAAATTGTATTGGCAATATGATTGTGATAGCGTTTGGCTTACATTAGAAGATTTAAGTGGAGACAAAATTATAATTGACCAAGTTCCACTTGAACTCTCAGAATTGACTTACCGACTTGGTTATCATCTTATCAAAGAATTCAAAAACACCTTGCTTTTCAGACATGGTTGTCCTGCGACCGGTCCTTGTTATTATAAACTTCTAGACAAAACTACGGGGTCAACTTTAAAAGAATTTGGACAATTGATTTGTATAGACACTGACGCTTGGTACGACAGCGCTTATAAGTATAAATTTAATTTTATAGTTTACCTATCCTACGACACTGAGGAAATCATCGTATATTTTGTGGACAGTGATAAAACTCAAAAACATCCATTTACAGAAAAATTAACAGCTGCGGTTCTTCCGGAAATGCAGTTCGACAAAATGGTTTTGAAAAATAACACTTTAACAATAACTTATATTTCGGACAGTAACCTGACAAAAAGCATAGACATCAACCTGACAAATTAAAAATACTGCCGCTAACAGCACCTAAAAGTTATGCCGCGTTTCTTGTTATTTTGGCTTCTAGGTGGACTTGCGTACATTTAGCATTACGGACGGCGGCACAACTTTTAGCCGCCAAACGTTATGTGCTATGGTAGGACGACACACACGAACTAAACAACAATGACAAAATTATTTACATATTGCTTTGACAATTGGTGGCGACCAATTCTATTTTTCGGGTTGACACTTGGACTGGTGGTAGCAAGTGAATTCATTAAGAACGACACTCTCGGGACAATTAGCTTTATACTCTTCGGTTTTGGTTTACTTGGACTTTTTATTTCAACAATTTATCAATTAACTAAAAGACGCTGGTTAAAAGCAATTTTGACCGGACTGCTTTTTGGTGGGACAATTGTTGCTTTTGTGTTTTATGCAGTATTCTTATTTTTCATCGAGACAGTTGACGGAGATAAATGGGCAGACAATTTAAAAATCCCAAAAAACATTCAACTTGACACACCTATTGATTTGACAATGGGAAGCCAAAGGCAAGACAGTGTTTTAGCTTGGACTAAATCGAAAACAGATTTTCAACTTTACAACTCTTTTCAACCTGGACTTTATGAGTATGACTTTTGGACTGGTAAAATTGAGAGCGGAACGATTTACTTAAAAGCTTATGAAATAACTCAAGAGTATCCTCTTTCAACAGACAGGCTGCCAGAGAGAAGTGCAATTAAAATTCATAATCCAACAGACAGTATTGTTAAATTTAGCACGACATCAGACTTTACAATTTATGAAGGAGACTGGGGAAAACCCTATGCAGCAAGATTTGAAGTTTGGTTTAAGCCTGACAACGGTGGACAAGAACGTAAACTTTTTATGAAAAATTACAAAATTGAAGGATGGCAACGATAACGCACGACAGAACCACAGCACATAACACGGGTTTTGCGTCAGGCGGGGTGCCGTGCAAACTTGGAGCTTTGTGCTTCTATTCAAGTTTAGTGCTGGCAGA
>JAKQEZ010000206.1 GCA_029558435.1 Bacteroidota bacterium | reverse complement strand
TTATTCAAACCGTTTTCATATTCTTTGTGGCTTATGCATGGGCCAAAAAATGGAAACTGACACACGATATTGCGGCTCCTGCAGCACTTATTGGTGCAAGTAATTTCTTCGAATTGTCGGTGGCCGTTGCCATCGTGCTTTTCGGAATGAATTCGGGTGCTACGCTTGCCACAGTTGTTGGAGTATTGGTTGAAGTGCCTGTGATGCTGGCTTTGGTGAAATATGCAAACCGCACCCGGAATAGTTTTCCTGCAAAGTAATTGTTCATTTTTTATAATTGATAACTCCGGTTGAATGCTTGTATATGCATTTGGCCGGAGTTTTTATTTGTTGAATATTTTGCGAAAATTACTACAAATATGTAGTTTTTTATATTAGACATTATTTCGATTAATATTATATATCGCTGTTATTCAGTGTGATTCTCAAATTATGCAGTCCACAAGCAAGTTCCATGACTAAATCGTCAAAACCAAACTTGTGGCATCTAAAGCGATCTTTGACAATACGACATCTTTTTACGCCACCAATGGCATGTTCTGCCAGCACTCTGAAAGAAGAAATAGAACGATTTGATTCCTTCTGTTCATCTGAAAGTTCACTACCTTTTGGTTTCTTTGTGGGCATCATTACTTTTACATTCTCAGGATTATGTCCTAAGAAACCTGTATCTTGCCACAATGTAATACCCGACGGGAAATGAATCGGCTGATTATCGCATATCTTTTTATCGTGCATACTGCCTTCACAAGTCCTACTAAGCCATAATATCCGTCTTTCGGGTGTGGATAATACGTTATTTTTGAGGTTATGAGTTTTTTTTACCACTATAGCAAGCCTTTTGAAGGTCGCTTGCCTGCGGTCGCTGAATTGGACGTTCAACACCATCGATAAGTACATCTTCACATGATTTCAAAACATGCTTTATTCGATACTCATTACGCTCAGGTAGTTCACCTAAACCCTTTAAAGTCTTACGCAAAAGACCGGCCATTAAGTGAATCAATAAATTGGCTTGTGATTGAGTCATCCCAAAACTTGCTGCATGATGCTCTTGCAAAGGATTGGTTTTTAGATAAATCAACAAAAACATTAGCTTGTCAGCCAGCTTCGGTAGAACTGTATCTTTTCTTGCAAATGTTCGCCGCTGCCGAAGCTTTCCATCTAAGGTAAAATGGTCATTGTACTCATCCCATTCTGCTTTAAAATGTGGAAGCAAAAAGTTGAAATCTTCTAAAGTCAAACCTGTTATACTCACAAACTGAACTGGTCGAGTTTTAATCTTGTCGTATTGTATCATTCATATAAGTTAAAAATATGAATAGTAAACGTAAAATTGAAATAAATATTGTTGAAGTTCAAACATATAAGATATTAATCCAAATAAACTCTATTATATTTTTTTTAAATGAAAAATTATTTCTGAATATGCACTTTTATCTTTTTCTGTTCTGTTTAAAACAGGTCTTTTGTATTGATTTACAATCTGCATTCCTGCATTTTCGGCAATAGTCGGGTACATGTTGTACTTGTCGTTAGCAACAAGGAAAATATCAAAGTCATCAACTAAGTATTTTTTTGCATTATTCAGCACGTCGCTTATTCCTTGTACATAACTTTGTTTTGCTTCTTTTCCCTGACCTTTGAATAGCGGTCCAATCTCTAATTCATCTTTTCTCTCAAAGCCAAACAAATCATAAGCATAAGCGTGTTGTTCGTGATAATCTATTAAACCTACATATGGAGGTGAAGAAAAAATTCCTTTGATTTTTTGTTTTGAAATCAAGTCTGCAAATTCGGGATTCTTCTTTTTCAATACTTCAACAATATCAATTGTTCTGCTGTCTCCTGTCAAACACGAATGAAAAGTAGGTTTTCTTAAAAGGTCATATTCGGCTAATCGCTTAATAGTATCTTTAGAATAACTTTCCCACCATTTTAGTATAGAAAACAATGGCTTACATATTTTTCCATGTTTTCCGCAATAATAGGTTGTAGTAACCGGTTCTAAAAGCGTGGCTAAATCAGCGTGAGTTGTTGCTCTACAACTTCTGATTGTACGACTTAGAATTACACTTACAATTCTCTTAGTATATTGGTTTTGTATCTTTTTTATTTCATCAAATACGAATTGGATCTCTTCTCTGATATGATTTGAATACCATTTGTCAAGAAAAGTATCTTCTTTGTCCTGACGTAGTTTGATATTGTATTCTTCAACTAATTGATTGAAAACCGGCAAAAATTCTAATTCTTTTTCTTTTCCGTATTCCTTTTCATTTATTTCTTTTCTGTGAACCTTGTATTTGTAAGCAGGAACAGGAAAATATTTAGTATTGAATACGTTAAGTTCTTGTAAAAGCCTTGATTCAAAATCAACTGTGTGAGAGTTTTCCAAAAATGACTTTAGAGATTTTGTAATTCTGTTTATTTCAGTTTGAACATCCTTTATGTCATAGTGAGTAACCTTACAATTGCCAATTAATGAATTAAAAGCAGAAACATCCACACCAACTGCATGTATTCCTAATTCACAGGCTTGGACCATTGTTGTTCCGCTTCCGGAAAAAGGGTCGAGTACAATGTCTCCTTCTTTAAAATAGACTTCTTTTTTAAACTTGTCAGTATGATTGTCGAGGAAATACTCAACCAATTGTGGTATAAACTTTCCTTTGTATGGGTGAAGTCTATGTACGTGTTTTGTTGTTTCGGATTCTTTATATTGGTCGAAAGATAATGTCCAATTAAGGTCTTCTCCCAACTCGTCTTTCCAGGATTCTTGTTTGGTCTTCTTTTGACCTTTATAATAATTAATCAATTCCTCCTTGGCAATTAACGTGGAACCATTTTCCCCAATCTTGGTAATACGACCATACTGAATAAGATAAGAAATGTTAGAGGTTGTAACATTCTTTTCTAAATAGTCTGAAGCCCAAATGCTAGCTTCACTTATTGATAAATATTCTGACATTTTATTTGTTGTTTGTTCCACCATATTTAATTGTTTGTTCTGCGACTTTCAATGCTTCGATTCCGAAATCTTCATTTTGTATTTCGTATAAAATTTTTTCACTCAGATATTGGGTCAATATCAAGCTTCTCTCAATTTCGAGAATGTCAGCCAATTTTGAAATCTGTTCTTTTGTGGCTCTTCTTTCTCCTCTCTCAATTTTGCTTAATATTGCGGTGTCAACACCAATCTGAGTTGAAATGTCTCGCAATAAAAATCCTTTTTGTTCTCTTTTTTCTCTAATTAATTCACCTGTAGTCATTGTTTTTTTGCTGTAAAAATTCCGTTTGACAATATTTGTCAAATGTAGTGAGTTTTTTTCGAAAAAGAGTACTTCTGTTGGTAAAACTTTTCAACAAATTCTAAAGTTGTCATTGTTTTGTCAGTTCAGTTTTTGATAAATCACTTGTCAGATACTGTTGTCTTGTTCTTTTTTTTCGGCTTGCTGGTAACATCTGTGTATGTGCACCTATGGTGCACATATATCGACTATAGTTGTTTGCACGTTTTGTTTTAATCTTGTATGAATCATACATTTACATCCTGTTGTAAAAAACAGAGAAGGTGCACATATCCAATTTGTTAATTCCAAATTCCTCTTCAAATTCGTTAGTTGGAAACTGTGCTTACAAAATAGTGCCACGAATGTACGTATTTATTTTTTAACCCTAACATCTTTTTACAAAAAAAAGAAGCGGTTTTTTAAAACTAGCTGTAACGCTAGGTTTTAAGGTGTATTTCGGTTTCGTTGTTAATTATGTTGATAACTAATTCTGTTTTTTCGATTTGGATTTTGGTTTTTGTACTATCTTTGCAGCGTATTTAATGTACAGTGTTTGGTTTTTGTATCGTTTCGCGGTACAAAATGAATAGAGAATCAGGTGTAAATCCTGAACAGACCCGCTGCTGTGAGTTTCAGCCCAAACAACTTATGCAACACTTTTGCCACTGTTCCGATTGTCGGGAATGGGAAGGCGCATAAGTTGGAAACAAGTCAGAAGACCTGCCAAATGCTTTTGTTTTATCACGCTTTCGAGGAATAGAGCGCATGAACCCTGAGGACACGTTTGTCCGCATGATTCTTACAGTCTTTTTTCTACGATGTGACTTTGCAACCGTGTGTTTGCAGGTTATTCGTATGTCTGTTCGCTTCGGAAGTAATTAGTGTTTATGGCATTTTTTATTTTTTTTATAAACTTAATTAATTATTTATCCGATGAAGAAATTTTTTACCTTTTGTTTGATGACCTGTTTAGTGGTCAATGTGTTTGCGTATGCTCCTGGCGACACCATTACGTTGGATTTAACCACACCAACCAATCCGGCTACTTTTACGTTTAATGCCGCCGATGCGTGGACCGAAACGTACAACGAAACCGACTACGGCTACATTGAATCGCAAGTATTTGGCTTATCGCATTTGCCAAGCGGACAGAGTTATGGCGGCATGTCGTACGAAGGATTTACGGTGTGTAAAGTAGCTGCCGACAGCGGTTATTTTGGTTGTATGATTGATATTGAATTGATAAGAACTTCCTTTTTGTGGGCCGAAGTATATTAAGCCGTCTCTTGTGTGTCAAGAAGTTTTTGCCACAAGATGTGGGGTGTTTCGCTGATTATTCCGCTGAAGGTATTTGGCAACATTTGTTCTATTGAG
>JAKQEZ010000703.1 GCA_029558435.1 Bacteroidota bacterium | reverse complement strand
CACAGCTGAATATACAAAAAATTACATGGGTTGCCCCAAAACACTGGACTACATGGATGCCTTTTCAAAAGGTTTTGAACGAAGAGCAGAAAAATCTCCTTGGTATTCCAAATGGTTTTTTCAACTTGAATACAAACGTTTGCAAGTTTACGAACGCTTGATGTTTGATTATTTTGATAAAAAAACCATTATTTCAGAGCAAGACAAACGCTATATTTTTCATCCCAATCGTTCTGAAATTGTATGCGTACCCAACGGAATTGATGCATCTTTTTTTGAATCGCGTTCACTTTCAAAAAAATACGATTTTGTTTTTGTAGGCAACATGAATTATGCCCCCAACGTGGAGGCTGTTTTATACATTGCCAAAGAAATTCTTCCTTCCTTCCCTATGTCACAATTTTTAATTGCTGGTGCCAATCCACATCCACGTGTAAAGCGATTAGCAGAACAAAATTCAAACATTGCGGTTTCTGGTTGGATGGACGATATACGCGATGCTTATGCAAGTGCAAAAATATTTCTCGCTCCGATGAAAACTGGCACAGGCATGCAAAACAAATTATTGGAAGCCATGGCGATGGGGATTCCGTGCATCACTTCTTCGTTGGCCAATAACGCCATTGGTGCTCATCACAAAGAATCTATCGTTGTTTGCGACACTACAGAAGCAGCCATCAATGCATTGAATTTATTGCTACAAAACGAAGACGAACGTTTGGCAATAGGAAAAGCAGGACAACAATTTGTGCAAGAAAATTACAGTTGGAAAAAAGCTGCTAAAAATCTAATTTAGTCAATTAATAACTTATTTTTTGATGGATTGGGAGAGGTATTCCCAGCCAATTCCACATCTTCTGCACACGAGTGGATGTAATCGCAATTGTTGTGAATTAAATCATCCAAAATCAACTGTGAAGCCAGTGCTAATTGCGTATAATTTTGAGAATTATTACCAAAACTTGCCGCTTTTGTTTGCCACAAACGTGTGATGATGGATTGTCCGCCTGTGGTTGGATTAATTTTATCAACAGCTGCGGCAACATTCAACGCTCCAGCATGGTACACGTGTAAAACCAACAAACGGAACCAAATATCGGTTTCATTGTAACGAAGCTGGTATTTATCCAATATTTTCTTGGTTTCAGGTATGCAAACTTGCTTGATTAAATTAGATGCAGCATAGGCCGAACGATCAAAATCTTTGCGTTCATCCACGTATTTATCCACACGTATTCCTTGTGCACGCGCCACACCTGCCATCAATTGAAAAGCACCATAGGCTCCAGAGATTGATTTTGCCAATTTACCAGGTGATTCAATCAATAAAATTGCTTGTGCATACCAAGGGTCAACATTGTTTCTTTCAAATGCTTCGATTCCTTTAGATAGACTTGGATACACATCTTTGAAACGGTAAAAATCGCTTTTTCCTGTTGTCACAAAAATAGTTTCATTAGAATCCACTCCATAAGCCAATCGTAGGCTATCGCGATAATTGCTTTTTTGCACTTCGGTTTGACTGTTCCATTTTTTTATGGATGTAACTTCCAATATTCTTCGATTAGATGCCACGTTGATAATGCATGAATCGGGTGGTAATTTCATAATCTCCATCCAAAATTTTGCTTGAGGCAACTCACTCCATCGCTCAGAAAAAAGCTTTGAAGCATCAATCAACACATTGTATTCATTGTTTTGAACAACTTCAATTTTTTCGTGTTCATAGGATGTTTGACTGCACGAATAAAACGTTATCAGTCCAAAAAATGGAAGAAAAAATAAGGAGCGCATGGTTTTATAGTTAAAGTTTCGATGAAATTACAAAAAACAAGTGATTATTCAAAGTAAAATGTGCAGAATTTTACACAATGTTATTTTAATAAGTTACATCACTCGCAAATTCAACCGTAAAACAAACGCTCTTGAATCAATATTTTATGAACACGTTTTTAGGCTCTGTAAAGAATTCCAAGGCATCCCACCCTCCTTCTCTACCAACTCCAGAGGCTTTTGCTCCACCAAAAGGCGTACGTAAATCGCGTACCAACCAATCGTTTATCCACACAATTCCCGCTTCAATTTCATCGGCTACTCGGTGCGCACGTTGCAAATTGGTTGTCCAAACCGTTGCGCTCAATCCATATTTTACCGAATTAGCCATCATCAACACTTCTTCTTCGGTGTCAAAAGGTGTAATGGTAACAACGGGTCCAAAAATTTCTTCTTGGTTAGTGCGGCAATCGTAGCTCAATCCTTCAATCACCGTTGGACGCAAGAAATAACCATTTTCATAAGGTGCCTCCATTTGCACACGTTCACCACCTGTTAAAACAGTTCCACCTTCTTGTTGTGCTAATTCAATATAAGAAAGCACTTTTTCTAAATGCGGTTTTGAAACCAAAGCACCCATATTTGCTTGCTCGTCGGATGGATAAGAAACCTTCATTCTACTTACTTTTTCTACAAAAGCTGTTTTGAATTTTTCATAAATTGGTCGCTCTACAAAAATTCGCGAACCACACAAACAAATTTGCCCTTGATTAGCAAAAGAAGAACGAACAGTAATCTTTAACATTTCATCAAAATCGCAATCTGCAAATATGATATTAGGGTTTTTTCCGCCCAATTCTAAACTCATTTTCTTGAACATTGGAGCCGCTGTTCGAGCAATATATTCTCCCGTTTTTGTACCTCCAGTAAACGAAATTGCTTTGATTGCTGGATGTTTTACAATGGCATCTCCAACCGAAGAACCTAAACCATGCAAGATGTTTAAAACACCATTGGGCATTCCCGATTCTTTAATAACTTCACCTAATAAATAGGCTGTATAAGGCGTAACTTCTGATGGTTTTGCAATCACACAGTTGCCGGCAGCCAATGCAGGAGCAATTTTCCATGAAAATAAATACAACGGCAAATTCCACGGAGATATACAACCTACCACACCAATTGGCTTGCGTAGAGTATAGTTGACCCCTACTCCAACCATATAATGTGAATTGCTGGCAAAATGCTGAATACCTGTGGCATAAAACTCAAAATTTGAAATAGCACGAGGAATATCAACATGTGCTGCTAATGACACTGGTTTTCCGTTATCTTTTGATTCTGCTGCAATAAATTGATCCATTCTTTTGCGAATACCATCTGCAACTTTCATCAATATTTTACTGCGTTTTTCTATGCTGTAATTCGACCAAATTGGAAAAGCTTCTTGCGCTGCTTTTACTGCAATTTCTACATCTTTTTCATTTGAATTAGGGATTTGTGAATAAACATTCCCAGTTGCTGGTTCAAAATTATCAATATATTGTTTATCAATTGGTTGTGTATATTCTCCGTTGATAAAATTTTGCAATAGTTCCATGGTTTGTCTTTACTTTTTATTTGTTACAAAGATAGGGATTCAAAGCATATTGAAAGTATTCCATTAAAATATTTGCATTTAATCGGTTTGATACACTTCTAAAACTTTATTATTTTAGTATATTTGACCCAAAAATAACCGGAATATAACCATATGAATATACTTATAACTGGAGGAGCTGGTTTTATTGGAAGTAACCTTACAAAGCGTTTGGTTGAAGAAGGTAATACCGTTACTGTATTGGACAACTTACTTAGAGGAAACAAAATTGATTCAACTACTTTTGAAAAAATCAAATTAATAAAAGGTGATGTTCGTGATTTCGACACGGTATTAAACGCAAGTAAAGGGTGTGATATTATCATTCATTTTGCAGCGATTTTAGGAGTGGACATTGTGGCAGATAATCCTGTTGAAACGATGGATACAGAAGTCATAGGAACACGCAACGTAG
>JAKQEZ010000702.1 GCA_029558435.1 Bacteroidota bacterium | reverse complement strand
CTCCAACTCCTAATTCTCGTCTGGCTATAATTCCATTGGTTAAAGTGCTTACAAGGGCTTTATTAATTGTTCCAATTTTTTCAATGCCAATGAGTGTGTCTGTGTTCTCAACTACGTCTTGCGTGTAAACCACAATTTTCTTTACCAAACTTTGTCGGAATGAAGAAATGCTGTCTAAAACATAGGCAACATTGGATAAAGGCAAACTGTCTTTCTTTTTTGGGAATGTAGCACCAAAACGCAAAAAGTAATTTTCAAAACCTTCAAAATAGGTTTTAAAAGCGTTACCCTCAAAGCGGTGTGGTTCGTCCATAATCACAATTGGATTTAGTCGTTTCAAACATTCCAAATATGATTTTGGCGGTTCCTGATTGTTTTCAAATAATTCAGGTGTGTTAATGTCTTTTTCTAATGGTCGGTTTAAGATATTGTCTTTGTGGCTGAATGAGCTTGGTGTCATTACCAAAACCGATAAATGCGAAGTGCCGATAAATTGTCTTACGGCTGAAATGTTTCCACCTTCGTAAACAAAGGTTTCAATTTCCTTTTCTTTTTCGTTGGCGTAAAAGCTTTTAAAGTAATCTTTGGTGTCCTCGAAGTTTGTTTTTGTTCCCTCTCTGATTGGAACTGTCGGAATAAGAACGATAAATTTTTTGTAGCCGAAATGCTTACTCAGTTCAAAAATGGTTTTGATAAACGTGAACGTTTTACCCGTTCCCGTTTCCATCATTATGTCAATGTTTTTAGTGTCTTGAACCGGAAAATTGTATTTGTTCTTTTTGTGGTGTGCTGTCATAACCTCACCAAAATTCACTTTTTGGCGAAGGCTTTCAAAAAGGCTGATAATATTATTTACACAGTCTTCCTGATAGCTTTGTATTTCATATTGAAACTGTTTTGTTTCTGTTTTTGTCGTCATTTATTACTTCAATTTTCCAATTGTCAAAGTTAAAATTTAATATCGTTGTCTGCCCGTTTTTCTCTTGAAATCCACTCGTATTGTGTTAGGGTGGTGGGTGGGCTTGGGTGCGTAGGCAAGAGCAAGCTCTTTTGCATTTTTTGGTTCGGCTTGTGCGTTGGCAAAAATGCAAATGTGCTTGCTGTGCGT
>JAKQEZ010000200.1 GCA_029558435.1 Bacteroidota bacterium | reverse complement strand
TCTGTTGTCAATATGGTATAAGTGTTGATTATTTCGCCTGTTGATTTGTCTGTCCACTCGCTGTAAAGCCCTGCAAATGCAAACAATTCGTTGTCGGGCAATGTCAGTTCGTATTTCTGTTTTTGTTTGCCTTTGTCGTCTAACCATTGCCACTCATAAAAGCCGTCTGCAAGTATTAAACAACGATTATTTATCGAATTTCTAAATGCCGGTTTTTCGTGTATAGTTTCAATTCTTGCATTTAATGTGTTCTTCTTTATACTGTCATCTTTTGCCCAAAACGGAATAAGCCCCCAATTAAAAAAATGGATTTTTTCGGGTTGTTTGTTTGTAATTACAGGTGTTTTTGGAAATTGAAAACCGTTGTAAATGCTTGGTGCAAACAATGCTTCGTTTTCAAATTTTGCTTTGAAACGATTTTGCAGTTCTTGTGCTGACTTTGATTGTTTACTGTGAAAACACATTCTACAAGTTTATGGTGATGATGTCGTTTATGTTGGTTGTGTAACGTGGTGACAATTTTTGTTGCTTCATTTTCCAAACTCTCTTTGTGTCTTGCGAAGCAAGGCGGATTTTTTGTTGCCCGAACAGAAAATTCAATTTGTCTATCGCTTGCATTAACGAAATGTGTCGCTCATCGCGGTTTTCAAAAAGTGTTTGTTGCAAACTGTCGGCTTGCGAAAAGTCTTGAACTATTACACCTGCTTTTTTGTAGGCGTATCCTTGTTTGAAAATTCGCTGTAAGGCTTGCGTTGCAAACTTTGCTAACTCAATACTTGAATTGGTTGGAAATGGGAGTTTTATAATAATATTTCTGCTGTATTGCGGCAAATCTTTTCGGTGTCCGTTGGTGTGAATAAAAACCATTATGGAATTGCAACACGAATTTTGTTTACGCAATTTTTCGGCACAAGACGAGGCGAAAGTGCTTATTCGCTCTGCTAATTGTTCGTATTCGGTGTAATTGGTTTCAAAACTTCGGGTAGTGGCAATGTTTTTTTTGATTTGCATCTCTTCCAAATCCAGTGTCGGGATACCTTGTAAATCAAGTTTTAAGCGTAAGCCTACTATTGAC
>JAKQEZ010000680.1 GCA_029558435.1 Bacteroidota bacterium | reverse complement strand
TAACGGCAAAGCATTGGCGAAGAAGGGCATTTAGAACACAAATGTTCAACCCTTGCACCAAAGTTTCATAGTAGTACAAAAGTTGAATTTACAACGTCAAGCCCCTTTTTTGCCAATGCAATGTTATGCGTTCGCCTTATTTTTTAGTGTTGATTTTCAATGAGTTAGAAAACTATTTTAAAATAAATCAAAAATACTTTGAAAAATGTTTGCATAAATCAATAATGTGTTGTATATTTGTACTATAATTAAAAACAAAGAAAATGAAAAATCAAATGACAATTAGAGAAATTAGAAAAGTTTTATTTGAAACTGAAAAATACACGGTAATTGGTGCTGATGAAATGACAAACAAAGAAAGTCGTGATTTTCTTTATGCAAAAGATAATCAAGATGAGTTAATGAATGTAATTGATAACGGAAGTCATTTATTAATATGGAAGTAAAAAAAGGCGGTAAACGAAAAGGTTCTGGTCGCAAAAAAGCCGACTATGAAACGAAAACTATTTCCTTTCGTGTTCGTGTCGAATTTGTCGAACCGATTAAAAAAATAGTAAAGGATTATGTTTTGGAGCGCCTGCAAGGTGACGCATAACGGCAAAGCATACACGAAGGCGGGGCTTCCTTAACCCGAACATACACGATAAGCGTACCGCCCCGCTTTTGTGTATGCAATGTTATAGGGCGTTTATAATTCAAATAATATGGACAACTTTGATAAACTTGTGATTGCACTAAAAGATATTGTAATCGAATGGAAAGGCAATAAGGCAGAAGACATTGCAAACGAAATAAAAAACAGAATTGATTGCTATTGTAACTCAGATAGGGAAAGTTCAAAAGAAGAACAATCTGGAGTCAGGAATAATATATTTGAGATACAGGATGTTTTAAATGCCCTATAACGGTCGAGTATAACCGAAGGTGGGGATTAAGTGCTACTGCCTTATCCTTCGGTACAAAGTTAATTAGTAGCACAAATGACCAATTTGCGAATGTCGCCCCGCTTTTGGTTATACTTTGTTAGGGTGCGTTTTTATTCATATTTAAAATGGAAGCTAAAGACCAAAAATTTAAAATTGAAGTAAGGTTCTCAAAAAATAGACATTATCCCGAATATGGTAGTGAAGCATATAGTATCGAAAGCCATTCTATTTATATACCTTATGGTAAAAAGTTTGACCTTAAAACAAGCGATAAAGCAATTGATTTTGTAAAAAATAGAATTGATTCAAAAGTTTTAGAACATTATGATTCAGTCTCAATTACTAAATGGAGAGGTTATGGCGGAACTTGCGAATATCTAAAAGAACATAAAGAAAAAAGCGACACTAATCCAATTGATAAAGTGTTTGCTGAAAGTGTGCTGTCTTTTTAAATGCACCCTAACTTACTTATTTACATAATTCAATTTTTTGAACCATGAGCGAATTGTCAGAAAAAATACTGAAAAACATCGCAAAAGGTATGGAAAATGACCTTTTGTCCAATGGCGAACTGGTTCAAATAATTGAACTGTGCGGCAGT
>JAKQEZ010000677.1 GCA_029558435.1 Bacteroidota bacterium | reverse complement strand
ATTAATTCGTCATTATCCACAATACTCCAAGAATGCGGATGTCTTCTATTGTCAGGTTTTCTATAACCTTCATTTTGTGTTGTTATTAATTCTGCATTTTTGTTTTCAAGTCTATTCAGTTCATTAATCATTGCTGAACATTCTGTCGCATTCATACTCGTAAAGTCTGCACCACGTTCTTTTAACCACCAATTTATATCAGGTTCTGTGTAAATTCTCAAAGGCATTTTCGTCAGTTTTTTAATTGCTCTTTGAGTTGTGTCTGAAAATGAGTAAGGCGAAATATTGTAATATTCGATAAGGTTTGTTGTTGGACTTCCACCAGTTTCTTTTTCAAGTCTTTTTATCATATACACATTCTCTTGATTGGCTTCGTTGTCTTTTGAAAGTCTAATATCTCTTTTTGCTGAATTATAAAATCTTTCGAAGTCGAGTGGTGGGTCAATTGCAAAAACTGCAGATGGTTTAATACTTGGATTTTCCGCATATTTTATTGCGCAACTGCCACCAATTGAAAATCCACCAACGTAAAATTTTTGGTCCATCAGTTTGTGTTTAGAAGTTACATCTTTTAAAATTTTGTCAAAAGATTGTTGGCTTAAACTATCTACTCCAAATGAGAAAACACCATCTTGAAAAGTTGGGATAATTGTCAATATTCCGTTTTGGGCTAACTTTTTTGGTAAGTCAGTTTGTTGTAAAACGTTGTCTGCTGTTTCTCCAAAACCTGGGATAAGAAACAAATATCCTGTCCAGGGAAGTTTTGGTGGGTATATTATTGTATAACAGTTTCTTGTTGTGTCCGTTTTGTCAAGAAAAACTCTCTCGATTTTTGGGTTAGATATTTTCTGTCCATTACAATTAATAGCTAGAAAGGAAAAAGCTAAAATTACTAAAAAATATCTATTCATAAATGTCTGTTTTTTGTTAACGTTATGTCGTTCTACGCTTGCAGGTAACGGTTTGGGTATTGCCGAAGGCGGGGAAATAGTCGCACTTCAGTTCAGCCAATGTACATAAGTTGATAGAGTTACACAAGTCCAGTTTTGCATTTCAGCCCCGCTTTTGGCAATACCTTGTTACCAGCAGTTATTTTTCCCATTCTTTATAAAATCCTGCCTTAATATATTCTTTGTCTCGTCCGTTTACAGGTTTGCCTTGATGTTCGGCAAAAATGTCGTAAGCATCTTCAACTGTATTAACTCCAATGTCAAAACAAGCTCGTCCCCACTTGTAAAGAGCAACACTTTGTTTTGTTGTAAACACACCTTGTTTTATTTGAACTCCGTCATATTCTTTTCCTTTAATTTCCGTAAAGAAGTCAAGTTTACCACCTTGTTTGGTTTCAGCAAGTATGAAAGATTTGAGTTCATTCTTTGAAGGTATCATAATGTCTGACGGCTTCTTTTTGTTTAATTTCTCTTTTTTAATTAGTGCTAAAACGGCTTCTTCAATTTCTTGGTTTGAAATAATTTTGAACTCTTTTCCGTTAAATTTCAATTTACCGTTGTCAATGGTTGCTGTCGTGTCATACTTTTCTTTAATGATTTCGTTGGCTCTATTTTCGGTAATGTCGCCAACAAGATTACAAGCGAAAATTGATTGTTTATTTGTCCGCATTTCAATTGTCATAAATTGCCGATTGGGGTCGTTTTGCAACATAACCATAACGACCATTTTGCTTTCCTTTGTCAATATAAAAAAGTCAGAGGGAAGATTGATTGCTGACTTTTCTACTTGGTCTAATGTCGGGTTTTCAGAAACGAACACGGAAGATTGTTTGTTTTCAATGTTATTTTTGAGTGTGTAGTAGTTAGAAATTAGCAAGAAATCGTCAAACGATTTTTCGGTAGTAGAAACGGAATTAAACACGGGATTTCCGTTTTTGTCCGTTTGCCCAAATGTCTGCCCTAAGCCCAATGTTAGGAATGTCAAAATGATAGTTGTAATTTTTTTCATTGCTGTTTGTTATAATTGCTGGTAACGGTTTTGGTATTGCCGAAGGCGGGGATATTTAGCACTAAAGTTCAATCGAAGAACGAATGTTGAACCTTGCACAAATGCCCAATCGAAGCCATTCAGCCCCGCTTTTGGCAATACCTTGTTAGCGGTTCGTTGTTTTCTCATTCTTTTTCTGGTCGCTCGGTTATGCAATATGAATGTATAGTCAAAATTTTGTTGTCAGCGTCAAATTCGTAAACGTCACATGAAGAAACAAACGAAACTCTTTTCCCTTCACGGATAAATTCTGCAGTCCCATTGATTGCTACACAACGGTCATTTTCTATGAGATTGAGTTGTTTGAAATTTGTAGTTACGCTACTAAAGTAAGCTGTTATATTTTTACAGAATTGCGCTATTTCATTTCGACCTGTCAAATATTGCTCACCTGGTGTATTCCAGATAGTTTGGTCTGTCAAATAGTCCAAACACTTTTCAAATTGTCCACCAGAGAACGCTTGTGCTATTTCGAATTTCTTCATATTATTAGTTTTTAAGTTGAGTTCCTACAGACCACATATTTCCTGCAAAGTCTTTAAATGTTGCTCGTCTGTCAGGGTCGCCTTCACGTTCCTTTGGTTGTTCGACACTTTCGCAACCTGCGTTAATAGCTTTTTTGAAAATTTCGTCAACGTTAGGAACATAAACATGTATAACTAAAGGAACAGCTGGAAACTTGTCTGACGAGTCGCCAAGCATAATAACCGAATCGTCAATTTGTATTTCAGCATGCATTATTGTTCCATCAGGCATGTCATACCGCCTTAGTTCTTTTGCGTTAAAGATTGTTTTCATTAGTTCAATGAACTTTTGTGCTCCGTCTACGATAAAGTATGGCGAAACTGAATTGTAATTTGTCGGTTTGAAATCTATATTATTCATTTTCTAACTGTTTAATTATTCTGTGTCGTCTTTTACAATGACCGCTAACGGTTTTCGGCTTGGCGATGTGGCGGATTTTCAGCACTAAACTCCAACCGAAGAACTACTTTTCAAATATAGTAAAAAATTTCAATTGAAGCACTTCACCAGCCATATTGCCAAACCGATGTTACCAGCCGTAGTTCTTTTTCTGTCACCATACTATACCGCTCCAATATTTTTGTCCAATTGCCGTTTTGGCTTTCGATATGATTGCTTTCTTTTCTGTTGTATTTAACAAGTCAGATAAAATATTTGTTGTGTTTGCAGGGTCGACAATTCTACTGTTTAACGGATTGCTTGTGTCTTTACTAAGTTCTTGCAATATAAACCAAAAGTTGTCTGCAAGTTTTGAGTCATCTTTTGATTTCCCGGACAGTATGTTAATGGTCAAGTATTCAAGGTAAATGGATGGGAAGTCAAGTTGATTTAGTTCTCGCCATATTTTGAGAAGCTTTATTTCATTCTGTCTGCCACAACCTGAAATATCAGTTATATGCTTTTGTATGTTTGTCTGTCTCCAACTATCAATCTTTGAAACATATAGCCAATGGTCATTTGTGTTTCCAGAATGTTTTCTTGCAGGAGTTATATCAATTTCTAAACCACCTAAATTAATTCTAAAAGAAACGTTTTGTTTTCTTAGTGGATTGTATTTGCTTTTCAGATGATTGTGTAATGAGTCATAAATACTTTTTAGTCCGCCTGTTGAAGCATTACAGTTGCTTGACAATGAAACAAGAAAATCAACATCTGAAGCTATAGAAATAGCAGTTCCCTTTGCCCTCGAACCTGAATCTAATGTTGAAAGAAAGCAAGTTGAAGCCCACTTTTTTAGTTCCACTTTTAATAAAAGAATACTAAGCGTATGACTATCTAAACTTCTAGCTGCATATTTACTTAGAATGGTTTGCAAATACATATTACTGTCTATCAAAGCTTGTTGTGATTAATGAGTTTAAAATGTCGTTCAGAAGTCTTCCTTTGAAGTTTACAACAACTGTATTACTTCTATTTGCTATTTCAGCCATTTTTTCGTGAGGGATAGAGCCTGCTTTTGCAAAAATGATGACTGCTGTATTATGATTTTTCCGAGCAATAAAAATCTGGTCAATTTGATTTCCGCTTGTTTCCCAGTCCACAAGCAATATTGTGTATTCTTTCACTTTTTCAATATTGTCAGTCGGAATGTGAATTACATTGTTTCTTTTGAAAATATTTGTGTCAGTAATGCAGTCAGTCAGAGACGAAAACGCTTCTGAACTTCCAATGATTGCTACTTTTCTACGCCAAATTGCTTTACCTATCCTAAATACTAAAGGTGTCACTCCGAGTGCAATGCAAACAACCCTGTAAATAATTCCTATTGCCGTAAAAACTACTGTCAGTCCACCAACGATGATGAAAACTGGATGATTGAAAAAGTCAATGATTGATTGAATTATGTTCATATGTCGTCTTTATGTTATGGTCGGCATTACTATGGCTGGTAACGGTTTGGGTATTGCCGAAGGCGGGGATTTTTAGCACAAAAGTTCAATCGAAGAACGAATGTTGAACCTTGCACAAATGCTCAATCGAAGCCGTTCAGCCCCGCTTTTGGCAATACCTTGTTAGCGGCAGTTTATTTTCTTCTAAAAATAGTAATAATGTCAGATTGGTTTTTGTTTTTCATATAGTCTCGTTTTATTAATTCAATATGTTTTGGGTCGGTAATTCCATCAGCTTTTAATGACCTTTCTAACCACTCTACTGTTATTTTTCGCTCAAATAATGGGTCAATTTTATCAATTTCTGCATAATAAATTCGTTCAAACTCATTGTTTGGAAATACTTTCTCTAAATCAGCAATAGTAAAATAATGCTTGAAGTAGTCATTATTGTTAGGGTCTTTGGGATTATTAGCATAAAATTTTTCAGAATGAACTCCAACGTAAACTAAAGAACCTTTTATCGTTGCCTTTGAAACTATTTGTCCAATTTCAATGTTCTCTTCTAATGTGAAAAAGTGTAACAAATTAGAGAATACAATTAAAGAATATTGCGTGTTTGGAAGTTCGTCTTGGGGAAAACTTTGGTTTAAAAATTTCCAATTATCCAATGTCGCAAGTTTTTCTTTTTCTACTCTTGCCTTTAGGAAATCAAGTTGTATTTGTTCGTTGTCAATTGCAATCAACTCTCTATTTGTTGAGGCAAAGTCCAAAAGAAATGGTGATTGTCCACAACCAATATCTATAATCGCTCCATCAATCATTTCTGTTTCATACTCCCTGATAGGATTGCATAATTGTCGTAATATTTCAGATGTTGACTGTTTTTCATAAACAAGTTCCCAATATAATTTCATTGAATTGTCCATTGTTGTTCGGTTTTATTGGTTGCGTGTAAATTGCCGCTAACGTCTTTCGGCTTTGTGCAGGTGGGAATTTGGAACACAAAAGTTTCAAGTTAGCACAAAAGCTGATTAGAATTACTACTGTTGATGTTAGCACATCAGCCCCACTTGCGCAAAACCGATGTTAGCCGTTCGTTCTTTTTCGTTCGGTTTTAAAATTAATAACAAATAAATATAAAAATGGAATTAGAAGTCAAACATTTAGCACCTTATCTACCTTATGGTCTTAAACTGCAATATGTGGTTAGAGAAAAGGTAGAAAAAATTGGCATTATGAAAACAATAATTCATAATGAAGATGAAACGCACCCTACAAAAGTTTCTATTGATTGGAATGATGCAGAGCATATATGGATGTTCAAGCCAATTTTACGACCACTTTCTGATTTAGACAAACAAATTATTCGTAGCGAAAATTTAACTGTAAAACCTTCAAGGGCTTTTGGTTTAGTAAAAGATGAAGATGGTACTTGGTGTGATGAATTTTCAGCAAACTATGGTGAAAGTCCAACTGCGAAAGTTCCTGTTATTTATTTCAATATGTGGCTTTTTGAATATCATTTTGATGTGTTTGGTCTTATTGAACAAGGTCTTGCTGTTGATATTAACACGCTGTCAGTAGAATGACGGCTAACGGTTTGGGTATTGCCGAAGGCGGGGCGTTTCAGCACTACTGTTTATTTGAAAAACTAAAGTTGAAGATAGCACAAAAGTTTCATAGAAGTTCGTCACCCCCGCTTTTGGCAATACCTTGTTAGCGGCTGCCCTACTGTTCAGATTAGTGTCGGTCTGTGTATTATTCATCGTCTTCGTCAGGTGAAACAGTGTCAAGTTCCTTCAAAATTTTATTTACATCTTCTTCTGTTGTCGCAAGTTTGGACTTGCAGATTTTAATTAGTTGTGCGGCTCGCTTTACTTTTTCTGAAAGCTCGTCAACAGAGATTTCTCCCTCCTCAATTTCAGATACGATTTGTTGCAATTCTTCAAATGCTTCTGTGTAGTTAATTTTTTCACTCATAGTTCTTCTGATTTGTTAGTTGATTTTACGATGCTAATGATTTTGCCTTCAAAAAGGATAGTGTCTAAAGTATCACCGTTTACAACCTCATTAAAATTTTTAACTGCTTGTCCGTTGTGAAGTGTTATACTGTAACCTCTCTTCAACACATTCTTAGGGCTCATGTTATTTACATTTTTCTCAATGTTGATTATTTCAGTTGTCTGGTTTTTCAAAAGGAGTAATGACTTGTCGGAAAATTTTTCTTTGAACTGTCGCACACTTGCTTTTCTGTTTTGGATAATTACTCTTGAACCTTTCACAATTTGCTTTGCATTTTGATTTACCACTAATGTGAAACGATTAAGTTGAGAAGCAACATCTTTTTTCATTGTCAAAGCAAATTGCTTTATCTCTTGTTTTGCAGAATTGCAAAAAATGTTTGTTCCTTTCTTTATTCCATCTTTTATTGAAGAAAGATATTCCTTTTCATTTTTGAAGAGGAAATGAGATTGCGTAAACAATGATTGAACTTGCTCCTTTACTTCGTTCTTGTTTTTTATGAGAATGTTTTCAGTAACAGAACGAAACAATTTTACTTCTGATTGAAACTTTGTTTTCTCATCGCTGATTAACCTACGGGATTTATCAATTATTTTTTCCTCTGCCTTTTGAACAGGAACTGAAAAGTTGTGAAACTTTTGAAGTAAATATTCGGCAAGTTTTGTCGGAGTGATAGCATTGGAGAATGAAATCATTTCCGAAACAGTTTCATTAGTCGCATGACCAATTCCGGTTATCACCGGAATTGGAAACATTGCAATTGCTTTTGCAAGATTGTAATTATTGTAACACGATAAACCCACATCTCCACCACCGCCACGAATTATTGCAACAACATCAAAGTGATGTTTGACTTTTTTTATTCGCTTCAACTGTTTGCTTATTGCTTCCACCGCTTTGTCACCTTGTAATAGAGAGGGGAAAAGCATGTGAAAGAATTTGTAATTCCATGAATTCATTTCAATGACTTTAAGAAAGTCCGCATAGCCCTTACTTGTCTCAACTGATATTATCGCAACTCGTTGGGGAAGCATTGGAATTGAAAGTGTCTTGTTTTTACTGAAGATGCCTTCCTCTTTGAGCCGCTTTATTGTTTCCTGTTTTTCTCGTTCAAGGTCGCCCAAAGTAAAACTTGGGTCAATGTCCATTATCCAAAGTGCAAGTCCATGAGCAGGATCAAAAGATACTTTGGCTTGGAAAAGAATTTTAATTCCGTCCTTTAATGGCTCTTTTAGCACTCGTTGAAAATTATTATTTACTCGTATGTAGTCGTCTTTCCACAAGTGCGATTTTATTTGAGCAATCACTTTGTCGTTTTGTTTCTCTACAAGTTCAGGATAGCAATGTCCAGATTGCTTGTAAAAATTGAGCTTGTTCATTTCGGCTTTTACCCAAAAGGAACTCTTGTATCTCTCTGAAAGCGTTTTCCTAATGCTATTCGTTACCTCAAGCAAACTGAAAACTGTTTTGTCATTTACTTTTTCTGGCATTGTCTGTTCATTTCTTGTAGTTCGTTTGATGATAGCACTGTAGCTGTCATGTCCTGAAATAGGTTGACCATTTTTTGTTAGAAAATGATGTAAGGTTTTTTTTAGTTTTTTTCTTGCACAAAAAATGAAGCGATAAAAAAGAGTGGGGGGGAGCCCCTGCTTCATTTTTCGTGGTTCATGCTATTGGCACTATCCGGGTTGCTCCACAACATTGCCCGTTTCCATCCTCACAAGAACACATCAAATATAATCAATCAGGCGACTTGTTTTGCATAGCTCCTGTATTTTTGTTGGTTGTAAAGCGAGTGAACAGATTGAGGGGTTTGAAAATCTAAACTCCAGTGCAAACGTTTGTTGTT
>JAKQEZ010000655.1 GCA_029558435.1 Bacteroidota bacterium | reverse complement strand
TTGAAGGTGTAATTCAAGCACAAGCTTATATCAAAGCCGGAATGGCAAAAAAATGTTTGGTTATTGGTTCCGAAACTTTATCCAGAGTGGTAGACAAACACGATAGAGATTCTATGATTTATTCGGATGGTGCTGGGGCTGCCATCATTGAGGCAACCGATGAACCTGGCGGAATTTTAGCACACGAATCGGCAACTTACTCTTTTGATGAAGCTAAATATTTATACTTCGGACATTCGTTCAATAAAGAAGAAGATGAGAATGTACGTTACATAAAAATGTATGGTAGAAAAATTTACGAATTCGCCTTGAATAACGTTCCACAAGCCATGGCGTCATGTTTAGAAAAAAGTGGCATTCCAATAACAAGTTTGAAGAAAATTTTAATTCATCAAGCTAATGAAAAAATGGATGAAGCCATCGTGAATCGTTTTTACAAACACTATAAAATGGAAACACCAAAAGACATTATGCCAATGAGTATTCACAAACTCGGAAATTCAAGCGTAGCAACGGTTCCCACTTTATATGATTTGATTTTAAAAGGTGAAATGGAAAATCACAAAATTGAAAAAGGTGATGTTCTATTGTTTGCGTCTGTTGGTGCTGGAATGAATATTAATGCTTTTATTTACCAATATTAAACTTTCGAAGCGCTTTATCAACCCATTCGTTCAAACTGTAAACCAATTGTAGTTTATAAGTTATAATTACTGCCAATAATTCAAAGGAAATCGTTTTTACACAAACGTTCAACCATAAATTGGATGTATTTGGAAGGAAATAAATAACCAAAACTAAAACCGTTAACAACAGAAATAATTTAAAGAAACTTTGGTCGAAGGGCAATATTTGGAATTTGGTATAAATGAAATAGGTTTTGGCTACGTTAAAAATAGTCATCGCAATTAATGAAGCATAAGCAACGCCTAAAATTCCTAAATCCGTTTGGGTTAAAAAGAATAAATTTAGTCCCACATTCACAAAAACCAAAGTTAAAATTGCTTGCAAATTGAACTTAAAATAATTGGAATAATTGATAATTTCGGTGTTAAAACCCGTTGCCATATTGATTAAAACATTGGCTCCCAAAACATAAATTACTGGAATAGCTTGAACCAATTTTTCTTTGCTCGGCATCAATTCAAAAAGCGATTCTACTCCAACAACAACACTACCAAAAAACAACGCTCCAATGAAAAACAACAATTTGGAAGTTTCTCGGTATTTCATTCCAAGTGCTGCAATATCATTGGTTTTAATATAATTGGAAACCACTGGAGCATAAAGCGCAAATAATCCCGTAGCTGGAATGGCAACAGATGATGCCAAAGTAACACCAATATTGTAAATTCCAGCTGCGTCAAAAGACAGAAATTCTGGAATCATCAAAGAATCTACTCGAAAGGCAAAAAAGGAACCAAAACTTCCTGCAAAAACATACAAACTGTATTGGTAATACGATTTTTTAGAAACCTCCGCAAACAAAGGTTTAAAGTTGAAATCAAAAGTGAATTGCATGTTTTTAAACACATAAATTCCCATGAAAACCATCAAGAAAATATAAGAAAATATATAAACCCAAATGCTTCCAAAAAGCGACAAATACTTACTCAAAAACAAAAGAAAAACCAATGGCAACGCTACTTTTGGAATGATTTTTTCGTAAAATGTTGGTACAGCTAATTTTTGCAAATTTGTAGCTTGTCGCTTAAAAAGTTCTACCAAAGCCAGCATAAACGTTAGTGGTAAAGCCAAAAGCAAATACATATAATTTTCATATTCAAACAAAAAATAACCCAAAATAAGCAACGAACTCACCAATAAACCCATGATTAAAATGGTGAATAATCCGTATTTGAACAGCAAATGTTTATTGGAATTACTTACTATGGGATAAAAATGAATCATGGTTTGCGCTGCTCCAAAAACCAAAACTGGATACAACAACTGCGCTGCTCCATCGATGTATCGGATAATTCCAAGAAACTCGGTGCTTTTGGGATAAATAAAAAGCGTAGAAACCACACCAATGGCTATACCCAAATAATTAATTAAGGTAAACCAAAACGTTTGCTTGTATGTGTTTTTTGTTTCGATGCGCTTATTTTATTTTTTCAGCATAAACCAAATAATAACGAGGCGTAAAATAACGCAACAACGGTCTAAAACCAATTTTCTTCACTGGATGCGTGAATTGTACACTGTCGACAATTTTCCAACCTGTTTTTTCTAATAACCAATCCAATTGCCACGCTTCAAATTCATGATAATGACGATCCCATTTGTCGGTTTTGCTTCGATAAGCATTGGCAAACCATAATTTTAATGGAACAGAAATCAGCAATTTATCGCAAGTTACGGCATTCAAAACCGTAAACGGATTTAATAAATGTTCGAAAATTTCAAATCCTGTAAACACCTCATAAGAATTATTTTGCAACGCCGATTGATCCAAATCCAAATCTTCACCAGAAGTATTTTGCACCGAAAAACCTTCTTTCTCCATAATTTTTGACAACGGATTGCTCACACCCAAATCTAAAATACGTTCCGACTTAGAAACGTGTTTTTGCAAAAAATCCATAGTAATTTGAAAGCGCTTGTCAGGATAAGTGTTCTCGTACATAATTGTGAAATTTATTTTAGGAAAAAAGCATTTTTCCCAACAAAAATAAAGATATTTGTATGTAAATATTCGAATTCGCATGAAAATTTATATAATAATTCCAGCTCATAACGAAGCGCAATTCCTTGGACTCACTTTAGAATCGTTGGTGAACCAAAGTTTGTTGCCTTCCAAAATCATTGTGGTGGATGACAATTCTACAGATGAAACGGCTGCAATTGTTCAAAATTATGCTGAAAAACACGACTTCATTTCATTGATTACCAAAAAATCGGATGCTATTCATTTACCAGGAAGCAAAGTTATTCAAGCGTTTCAAGAAGGCTTACAACATGTGGATGAATCCTATGATATTATTGCCAAATTTGATGCCGATTTAATTTTTCCTTCCAACTATATTGAAACCATCATCAAACATTTTGAGTCGGATGAAAAAATTGGAATGGTGGGTGGTTTTTGTTATGTAGAACAAAATGGCCATTGGATTTTAGAAAACCTAACCGATAAAGATCATATTCGTGGTGCTTTAAAAGCGTACAGAAAAGAAACGTTTCAACAAATTGGCGGATTGAAACCGCAAATGGGTTGGGATACCGTAGACGAATTACTCTGCAAATTCTACCATTGGGAAATAAAAACCGATACAAGTTTACACGTAAAACACTTAAAACCCACAGGAGCTAATTACAACAAAATCGCTCGTTACAAACAAGGCGAAGCATTTTACACTTTGGGTTACGGATTTTTCATCACCGCTATTGCCTCATTAAAATTAGCGATGCGAAAAGGAAAACCTTTATTATTCTTAGATTATATCAAAGGATTTTGGAAAGCTAAAAAAGAAAACAAAACCATGTTGGTTACTGCTGAACAAGCGAAATTTGTTAGAAAATATCGTTGGCAGAAGATGAAAGAGAAGTTGTTTTAATTAAAGTTTAATACTACTACTGATTTATATTGTATTATTAACCAGACGTAAGAAAATAGAAATTAGATGATAGATAATTATCATTTTCAATAGATTATACTGTTTTTAATTGTCGTTGTATTACCTTCACTTTAATAAATATGATTAAATTATAAGTAAGCAAAACTCAATTACTAATAAACAAAACTTAATTTATAGTAAGCAAAACTCAATTATTAACAAACAAAACTTAATTTATAGTAAACAAAACTCAATTACTAATAAACAAAACTTAATTTATAGTAAGCAAAACTTAATTACTAACAAACAAAACTTAATTTATAGTAA
>JAKQEZ010000197.1 GCA_029558435.1 Bacteroidota bacterium | reverse complement strand
TGATGGGCTTAAAACGCTTTACAAAATTAGAAAGCATCAACCCGAAAGAAACTCGCCAATTGATTGCACAAGCACAAATCAACAATGGTGGCTATGCGTTGTAAAAACGGTTAATCAAATAAATTTACAGGGCGTTTGAATATATCGAACGCCCTGTTTTTAACTAACTAAAATCCCAGCGGGATCACTAGGAAAGAGTAGGATTAGCTTCTTACTCTTTTTTTTGTAGTTAAGCCAAGGGCGAGAAGTTTGAAGCATAAAAAAAGGAACTATCTAATTCAGATAGCTCCTTCGTTTATTAAATCAAAAACTGATATTTGGTATATTCAGATTAACCTAAAAATGGGTATTTGTAATCTTTTGGTGTTACAAATGTTTCTTTAATTGTACGCAAAGAAACCCAACGCATTAAATTCATTGCAGAACCAGCTTTATCATTTGTTCCAGAACCTCTAGCACCACCAAATGGTTGTTGACCTACAACAGCTCCTGTTGGTTTGTCATTGATGTAGAAGTTTCCTGCAGCATTGCGCAACATGTTCACAGCCAGATCAATTGCATAACGATCGGTTGCCATAATTGAACCTGTTAATGCATATTCTGAGGTTTCGTCCACCAATTTCAATGTTTCTTCGTATTTGTTTTCGTCGTAAACATAAATTGTCAAGACAGGCCCAAAAATTTCTTCTTCCATTGTTTTAAACTTCGGATTGGTTGTAACACAAACCGTAGGTTCAATGAAATATCCTTTACTTCCGTCGTAATTTCCTCCAACTACAATTTCAGCATCAGAAGCATTTTTGATGTATTCAATGTATTCTGTGATTTTACCAAAAGCTTTTTTATCAATCACCGCATTTATGAAGTTGGAAGTGTCTTCTGGCGATCCCATTTTCATTGAAGAAACCTGGCTCACCAAAATTTCTTTCACTTCGTTCCACAAGTTAGACGGGATGTAAGCACGCGATGCAGCCGAACATTTTTGTCCTTGGTATTCAAATGCACCTCTTGACAAAGCAGTTGCAACCTCGGCAGCGTTAGCAGATTTATGAGCAACTACGAAATCTTTACCTCCAGTTTCTCCAACGATACGAGGGTATGATTTGTATTTATCCAAATTTTCACCAATGGTTTTCCACAAGTTTCTAAACACACCTGTAGAACCTGTAAAGTGAATTCCTGCAAAGTCTTTGTGTTTAAAAATCACCTCACCAGCTGTTGCGCCATCCACTGCCACCATATTGATAACACCATCTGGTAAACCAGCAGCTTTGAACAATTCCATAATCACGGCAGCCGAATAAATTTGCGATGCAGCAGGCTTCCAAACAACTACGTTCCCCATCATTGCAGGAGATGCACTTAAATTAGCACAAATAGATGTAAAGTTGAACGGAGACAAAGCAAATACAAATCCTTCCAACGGACGGTATTCCATTCTGTTCCAAACTCCTGGCGAAGAAATTGGTTGATCTCTGTAAATATCTGTCATGTATTGCACATTGAAACGGAAGAAATCAATCATTTCGCAGGCAGCATCAATTTCTGCTTGAAATACATTTTTTGATTGTGCCAACATAGTAGCTGCATTCATTTTATCGCGGAATGGTCCAGCCAATAATTCAGCGGCTCTTAAAAACACAGCTGCACGTTGTTCCCAAGGTGTATTTGCCCAAGCTTCACGAGCATTCATAGCCGCTTCAATTGCTTGCTCTACATTTTTGGCGTTTCCTTGGTAATAATAACCCAATACTTTTTGGTGATCATGAGGAGGAGTCATTGGACGTTTATCATCCGATTTTACTTCTTTTCCTCCGATATACATAGGAACTTCAATTTCAGCTTGAGTATAAAGTTCTTTGTATTTGTTAATTAAGTCGGTATGTTCTTTTGAACCAGGTATATATGCTCTCACCGGCTCGTTGACAGGTGTAGGAACATTGAAAAATGCATTTGCCATAATTTTTTCTTGCAAAAATAGTGAATGTTCCATATAATTGCAATTATAAAATGAATGAGCTAACAAATTTGAAGTATAAATTTTATCTAATACAATTCTTAGTTGTACTATTTGTTAACACTAACACATTAGCACAAGATTTTCAATCGTATTTAAAAGCAAATACAATTGAAAAGAAATGTGAGATTGCAGATTTCATTGCCGTTGATTTTGAATTTAATAACTTAGATTCTCTTCGCATGTTAGCGCAAGACCTATTAAGGTGTTCCTATCAAGAAAAAAGTGAAAAAGGAAAAAATTTAGCTTTTTTTATTTTGGGTAAATATTTTATACGCGTAGCCAAAGAAAGAGAGGGGATTGAGTTCATCAATAAATCGAAAAATTATTATTTTAAAAACGATGATTACAATAAAATAACAGAAATATATAACGAAATTGGAAATGCATACCAATATTTAGGTCAACACGAAGAGGCGTGTAAATGGTATGATTTTTCACTTAAATATGGCAAAAAAGCAAGTGACGATTACATTAGCAACATTGCAAGTGTCAACTTAGCTCAAGCATATAGTAAACTCGGTAATTACGAATTAGCAAAGCAACATGCAGAGCAATACAAAGACTGGGTGCTCAAATTGGGGAAATTTAAAAGTATTGCCAATGCATTTTCTGTTTTGGGAATTATTGAATTAAACCAAGAGAGTTTTAAGCAAGCTTCTTATTATTTTGAGCAAAGTTATGAATTTGCAAAACGAACAAATAGCTATGCCGGTATGGGGGATGCTTATACTAATTTAGCAATAATACAATATTACCTCAACGACCTAGATTCTAGTAAAACACTTTTTAAGATGGCTTTGGATTTTAGGAAGAAGGTTAAAAATATTTCAAAAATATGCGATGCTTACTTAAACTATGGCGGAATTTTGTTTGAACTAGAAGACTATACACAGGCAGAATCCATGTATAATGAAGGACTTCGTTTGGCTCAAAAACAAAAATCAATTTTAAGTGAATTAGAATTGAATCAGGCATTGTTGGAGCTCTATAAAACGTATGATCTTGAAAAATTTGAAAAAGTCAATATTAGAATAGATTCCCTTACAAAAAAAGAAAAAGTAGTCAAAAAAGAAAACGATAGCATTAACCAAAAACTAATACGCGAAGTTTATAAATATGACCGTGAAAATCAAGATGGGTTTCGCTCCAACAATAGTAAAATATTGTTTTATATTGGTACTTTCATTCTGTTGCTTCTTGCTTTTTACTTTATTATTCGACAAAAAGAACATTAAATTAATTTGAATTACAAAAAATTGTTTATTTTGTAATGAATTGGATGCTGTACTATGAAAGCTCAAAAAATAAATATCTTTGGATTTATTCGTGCTTTTTTTCCTATTCAATTAGTTTTTTCTAATTTGAAACACAATTATATTGGTGTTTTTTCATGGTTGCTCTTTTTTTTGGTAATCACCAATAAATTAGGCGCTCAATTTGGGTTGCCTATTTTGTTTTTCTCGCCCGAATACATGGGCAAGGTTTCATATTGGTCGTTTGGATTGCTAGGTTTTGGCTTTGGAGGACTTACCATGGCATTTAACTCCTATGCTTATAGCAAATTAGGAAAACGATTCCCATTTTTGGTATTTATCAAAAGCCCATTTTTCAGATTTTGTAAAAACAATGCCCTCATCCCTATTGCATTTGTAATCACCTATTTAATCGGAATGGCGCGCTACCAATGGTATGAAGAATACGCAGAAACATGGACTGTCCTGCTCTATTCATTTTCTTTTTTAGTGGGAATGGCATTTTTTATTGCGCTTTCATTGGTTTATTTTTTCCCCATATCTCAAAAACTAAGACATAGTGATTTAGTACCCGATGATGATGGTCAATATTCATTTTTTGTGAGCTTGAACAAAAAAAAAGAAAGCCACCACTATCATCATGCCTTATCAAAAGCTGATCAACGTTTTATTTATTTTGGAAAATGGTTTCAAATAAACATCAGCAGACCAGTTAGCCATATTGATAGTACGATTGTAAAAAAAGTACTGATTAGAAACCGCATCAACACCACTTTGTTTGAAATACTAACATTCTTATTCTTTATAAGTTTTAGCTTATTTCCAGAAGTTTCATTATTTGAAATTCCTGCAGCAATGAGTATTGTTTTGTTGATAACGCTCATTTTTATGGTTTATTCCATGTTGCAGACTTGGCTTAAAAGTTGGATAATTCCATTTATAATTGTTGCAATAGTGACTATGAATTTTTTGAGCAAGAAAACCAGCTATTTTTCGTTTAAAAATTATATGTATGGCCTAAATTATCAATCTTCTAAACAGCCAGAATATTCAATAAAAGCAATAGAATTAAACGCTCAAAAAGAAACAAGCAACAACAAATCCAGTTCCTACAACAATTATATTGAAATATTAGAAAATTGGAAACAAAAAACAGGCTTAGATAAACCCAAATTAATCATCATCAATTCATCTGGAGGAGGGTTAAGAAGTGCATTATGGACTTTTGATGTGCTTCAGAAACTAGATAGAAACTTCAATGGGGAGTTTAAAAAAATGATTCACCTATACACCGGTGCTTCTGGTGGAATGATAGGAGCTAGTTATTTTAGAGAGTTGTGTTTACGTGCAGAGCAAGGTGAGATTAAAAACATTTATGCACAAAAATATTCCAATCAAATAGGTCAAGATATGCTCAATCGGTTAGCTTTTTCAGCTTCAACACGCGACATGTTTTTTCGACTACAAAAGTTTAAATACAATGGAATGAGTTATCCTAAAGATAGAGGATTAGCATTTGAAGAACAATTGCACGCCAATACCAATCATTTTTTAGATCATTCTTTGGGCTATTACACCAAGTTTGAAAAACAAGCCTCTATTCCTTTACTTATTTTAACGCCAACCATCATCAACGACGGAAGAAGGCTCTTAATAAGTTCACAACCACTTCGATTTTTAACCTCGCCATCCATTTTTGGAGGGGTTTATTCTAAAACAAGTGAAAATATTGACTTTTTGTCATTTTTTAAAAATAACCATCCAGAAGAATTGCGTTTTTCATCGGCATTAAGAGCCAGCGCAACATTTCCATTTGTAACGCCAATGGTGTCTCTTCCATCTAAACCAAGTGTTCAATTGATGGACGCCGGTATTCGGGATAATTATGGTGTGAAAATCACAATGGAGTTATTGTATCACCTTCAAGATTGGATTAAAAAAAATACGTCTGGTGTTATAATTTTACGATTACGCGATACAAAAGCAGTGTTAGGAAACACCACCTATCATCAGGTTTCTCTAATCAATAAATTAACCATGCCTTTTGGAAATGTTTATTCAAACTTCCCCAAAACACAAGATTTTGATCAAGACCAGCTTTTAAAAATTAGTTCAAAATCGTTCTCTTTTCCTTTTGATGTCATCAGTTTCAATTTACGCGAAAATGTAAATGATAAAATTTCATTATCTTGGCATTTAAGTAGTCAAGAAAAAAACAAAATAAAAAAAGCATTTTATAGCACATCCAATCAAGAGGCGCTTCAAACTTTAAAATATCTTTTGAATGAATAACATGAACAATAATCACAACTTCATCAATATGAAAATTAGTTTCACCGTATTTTTGGTGTTTTTTTCTGTTTTTTGCTTTGGACAAACCAAGGTGGATGGCTTAAAAAACAAATACCTAAAAACCTATAAAGGCACAATTCCCTCTTACTCCATATTAAGTGATACAGCAATTGTTCGAGTTGACGAAACGCCAATTGAAATTCAAATTACTAAATCCGAAATTAAGATGACTATTGGTAAATTAAGCAAAAATGGAAGCTACAAAGTTTTGTTTAAAGGTAAAAGTTTTTACGTGCTAGATGCTTATTTTGAGGGAGATATTACACCAGAACGAATTATAGTAAACGAACGAAATAAAACCATCATTAGAGAAGGGACTTACCCTCAACCAAAAACTACACTTAAAGCAAATTAAAAAAGGCCATTTCTAAAGAAACAGCCTTTGTTTAAGTGAAAAATAGTGACGTGTAATTATTTCAATTGTTTAGAGAACAAAGCTCCTAATTTTTTACCAGCTAACGCATAACATTCTGCAATACGCACACCTGTATCCAAATCGCCATATCCATAAGTTCTTCCCTTACTTCCAGTAATAACAACTTTAGCAACAACTTTGCTTGGATTTGCTTTTTCAACAATGGTTACATCCATGTTGGCACTTGCTGGAGCTTTAGAGACAAAAATATTCCATCCTGGCTCTAAAAAAGTTGTTTTAACAATCGCTAAATATTTTGAGTCTGCTTGATTTCCTAAATTGATTCCAATTTTTGAAGTTGCTTTGTTGAACAACTCTTCAAATTTTGGTTGGTATCTTCCTGCTTTGTCAGCATTCCAAGAAGCTCTCCATGTTGTACCTTTGCCCGCCTCTTTTTCGTTGTATTCTGCTTCTTTTTTGTCTAAATACTCTGTTTCTTTAGCAAATTTACCCACTCTAAAGTCAGACCAGTCATATTCTACGTTCAATGAAGTAGAACCTTTTAATGTAGCTAAACTTCCTTCAACTACTTTTACACTTTGCGCTAAACTTACTGTTAATAAGCCAGTGAATAATGCAACTAACGTTAATTTGATTGTTTTCATATATTTTTTAAATATTTAATGGTAAAACAAATATACTGTAAAAAAACATTGAGAATTAATTCATTATGAAAAAAAATAAGAAAATAGGAAATTCATCGTATATTCTTCTAATTCAAAAAAAATAAATACTTTTAATTGCTGATAAAACAACAAACAATATGAACAGAATAAAAAAAGATTGGAACGATATAAAAATAAACGATAGCTGGGCAATTTTTAAAATTATGTCTGAATTTGTAGAAGGCTACGAAAAAATGGCAAAAATTGGTCCGAGTATTTCGGTTTTTGGCTCGGCACGCACCCCTGAAAACGATAAATACTACCAATTGGCCGTTGAAATATCTCAAAAATTAGGAGAAGCAGGCTATGGCGTCATAACAGGTGGCGGACCCGGAATTATGGAAGCTGGAAACAAAGGTGCGCAACAAGGAGGAGGAAAATCCATCGGGTTAAACATTGTTTTGCCTTTTGAACAGTTTCACAACAAATACATTGATGCCGATTCTAATTTGCAATTTGACTATTTCTTTGTACGTAAAGTGGTATTTGTAAAATATTCGCAAGGATTTGTGGTTTTGCCTGGTGGTTTTGGAACTATGGATGAGTTGTTTGAGTCACTAACCTTAATTCAAACTAAAAAAATTAATAAGCGACCAGTAGTGCTCATCGGAACCGAATATTGGTCGGGTTTAATTGATTGGATTAAAAAAACGATGTTACAATCGGGTAATATTTCTGAACAAGATTTGGATTTTTTCAAAGTGGTTGACACTGCCGATGATGCCGTTAATTATATCGATGATTTCTTTAAAACACACGAATTAAAACCTAATTTCTAATGCTAACAGTTGGAGAAATTACCGATTACCTAGAATCCTTGGCCCCCTTGTCGAGTCAAGAAGATTATGACAATTCTGGATTGATCGTTGGGTCTAAAAACACACCCGTTACACAAGCATTAATTTGCCTTGACAGTACCGAAGAAGTGATAGATGAAGCCATTGCCAATGGTTGCAATTTGGTCATAGCGCACCATCCTATTGTTTTCAAAGGGTTGAAATCGCTAACGGGAAAAAATTATGTAGAACGTGTTGTCATCAAATGCATTCAACACAACATTGCCTTGTATGCCATTCATACTAATTTGGATAATTACCGTTTTGGAGTTAATGCTGAAATTGGTAAACGATTAAAATTAACCAATTTGCAAGTATTGGCACCAAAAACCAATGTGCTAAATAAATTGGTGGTATTTGTTCCCGTTGAACACCATCAAACAGTTGCCAATGCATTGTTTGAAGCAGGTGCTGGCGAAATTGGAAATTACAGTGAGTGTAGTTTTTACAGTCAAGGCACAGGTACTTTTACACCCTCTGATGCAGCAAATCCATTTATTGGAAAAGCAAAAGAAGCATCGAAAGTGAATGAACAAAAACTAGAAGTATTGGTGAGCACTCATCACTTGGGGCAAGTGGTGCAATCCTTAAAAAAAGCCCATCCGTATGAAGAAGTTGCCTATGATATTTTTCCATTAATCAATTCCAATGCTTATGAAGGTGGAGGAATGGTTGGTGAATTGGAAACACCTATGGAGAGCACCGAATTTTTAAAAATGGTGAAAACAACATTCAACTGTGGTGTTGTTCGTCATACAAAATTAGTGCAACCAACTATCCAAAAAGTAGCATTTTGTGGCGGTTCGGGTGCTTTTTTATTGAAAAACGCTATGGCTGCAAAAGCCGATATTTACATAACTGGAGATTTTAAATACCACGAATTTTTTGACGCCGAAGACCGAATAATCATTGCAGATATCGGACATTTTGAAAGCGAACAATTTACGATTAATTTATTAAGTGATATTATAATAAAAAAATTTCCTAACTTTGCACTTCGTTTAACGCGAATTAATACGAATCCGATTAAATATTTATAAAATATATGGCAACTGCAGCAAAAAAAGATACAACAGTAGCAGAAAAATTAGATGCTCTTTACGAATTGCAAAAAATTGATTCTGAGATTGATAGAATTAGAACAGTGCGTGGTGAATTACCTTTAGAAGTGGAAGACTTAGAGGATGAAGTGGAAGGTTTAGAAACACGTATCGTAAAAATTCAAGAAGAGATTAAAGAAATTGAAGAAGAAATTTCTGATCGTAAAAATGCAACCAAAGATGCAGAGGCAGCAATTGCTAAGTTCAAAGAGCAACAAAACAACGTGCGCAACAATCGTGAGTTTGAATCGATTGCAAAAGAGGTTGAATTTCAAGAATTAGAAATTAAATTGCACGAGAAGAAATCGAAAGAAGCAAAAGCAAAAATTGCTCAAAAGAAAATTACTTTGGATGAAACCAAAGAACGTTTGGATTTCAGAAAAGAAGATTTGAAAAACAAAAAATCGGAGTTGGATGAAATCGTTGCTGAGACGAAAAAAGAAGAAGACGAATTGATGGCGGCTTCTGATAAAGCAAAAGCAAAAATTGAAGATCGTTTGATTAATGCTTATGTGCGTTTGCGTCAAAATGCTAAAAACGGTTTGGCTGTTGTGCCAGTTGACCGTGAATCTTGCGGAGGATGTTTTAACCACATTCCACCTCAACGTCAATTAGACATCGAAATGAAGAAAAAAGTAATCGTTTGCGAACACTGCGGACGTATTTTAGTTCCTTCTATCAAAGAAGAAAACTAAGAGAAAATATACCCTCATTTTTTTGAAAAGCATCTATTGAAAAATAGGTGCTTTTTTTGTGATAAAAGGACTTACTAAACCGATTTGTTAAAAATAATTATAAAAAGGCTTTTTAAAATCAAAATATAACAGTAAGTTGTTAGGTACTATAATTTAAATACTATGAAAAAAGGCTACATTTACACTGCTTCCCTTGCGCTTATGCTTGCGTTAGGGTTTTCTAAAAATGGTTTATCACAAAATATTGGAATTAATACATCTGGTGCAACACCCGATGCAAGTGCTGGTTTAGACATTAGTTTTACAGACAAAGGTTTGCTAATTCCTCGTGTGAATATTACCAACTTAAATGCAGCATCTCCAATTACGTCTCCAGCAACAAGTTTATTGGTTTATAACACCAACGCAACTACAGGTTTGGGATATTATTATTGGGATGGTTCTAGATGGGTAAATTTGAGCACAAATGCTTGGAAAATTACAGGAAATGCAGGTACAAACCCTACAAATAATTTTTTAGGTACAACCGATAATCAAGCATTAGTGTTTAGAACAAATAATACGGAGAGAATGAGGGTGTTAGCTAATGGAAACGTTGGAATTGGCACAAGCACACCTTCTCAAAAACTACATGTTTCTGGTGGAAATTTGCGTTTAGACGGTGCATTGATGCCTAATAACAATGCAGGATCTGCCAATCAGTTTTTATTATCTTCAGGGGCAGGTACTGCACCTCAATGGTAGAATTTTACTATTGATAACGCGGCCTCAATTGTATCATTTGGAAAGTATTATTCCAGCCTATCTTGGTCAGGAACATGGTATTCTGGAACTGATATGACTTTTACAATTACAGATCCAGATGCTTTATGTGGTACCTATTCATCAGCTATTTCAATTAATTTTGACTGTAATTTAAATCCTTTGTTATACCAAGGAATAACGATTAGAAATGTTGTTGTAGATGCTGGTCAAATAATAGTTAATGTTTTAAATGATTCCCCTTATGACATAACAGGAAGTATTCCAATTACAGTTTTAGCAATCCACTAATAAATATGAAAACTAGTTGTTTTTTATTTGCATTTTTTATGGTTGTTAACCTAACTAATGCACAGCAAAATAAGGAAAAAAGTAAACCGATCCAAGTAAATTTGGCGTTAACTAGTCAATCTAATAATGTAAGTCTTACATTAACTAAATCAAATTATACACACAAACAAATAAATAATAAAAGTGCCACTCCAATCCCTTCAAAATTATCTTTTCATTCAAATAGTAATGCAAATGTATTTATAGTTGATACAAATAGTAATAATAGATTGAAATTGGTTAATAATCACAAAGAAATTGTGCCAAAAACAAATATTAGTAAATTGTCACTAACACCAGTTAAAGCTGATGTTAAGT
Source organism: Bacteroidota bacterium (assembly GCA_029558435.1). Next base: position 49,789 of record JAKQEZ010000197.1, on the reverse strand, counting down.
TTATTATTAATGAAAAAAATAAACAATGAAAACGTTACTTTCAATACTACTACTACTTCCCATTTTTGCACAAGCACAAGCCCGCTTGGTGTTCAATAACGGCGCTTATATCAACATAGAAAATCAAGCGTATTTGGTTGTTGACAACGGTGCTGCCAATGCGATAACACTTTTGGGGAGTGGTGGCAACATCTTATCGGAAAACGAAAACGATGTTGTGAAATGGAATATTGGTAACAATACGGATGTTCATCATGTACCGTTTACCAATACCAACGGAATTAAAGTGCCTGCAATTGTTAATGTTACAACAGCAGGTAACGCAACTGGTAATTTGATTTTTTCTACATACCGCACTGCTAACAATAACACGCCCTATCCTTCGGATGTGAATAATATGTGCTCTTCTGTTGGCCCAATGGACGCTTCGTTGTATGCAGTTGATCGTTTTTGGAGAATTGACCCAGCTGCTTATACCACACGACCAGCCGTTTCCTTGTCATTTGGCTACGATTTTGTTAACGAAGCAGCCCCTGCCAACACAATTACAGAAAGTAATTTGCAAGCACAACGCTTCAATCCAGGTGCAGGCGCAGGAAATTATTGCGTTGGTGCACCATCTGTTGGAAGTTGGCAAGATTTGTTGTTTGGAACTGTGAATACGGCTACTAAACAAGTCAACAATGCAGTGATTTCTCCAGCCAATTTCTTTAAAAGTTGGGTGTTGGTGGACGTAACACATCCATTGCCAATTACATTGGCAGGATTTAACGCCAATTGTGAACAAAGAATCCAATTGCATTGGTCAACAGCTTCTGAGCAAAACTCGGATAAGTTTGTAATTGAAAAACGCAATAATGATACAGATTGGGAATATGTTGGCGAAGTAAACGCTGCCGGAAACTCCCACCAATTGTTAAACTATTATTATGAAGATAACCGCTCGTGGGCGTCAACAACCTATTACCGCTTGCGTTTAATCAATTTTGATGGTCAACAACAAATTTACGGACCAATTTCTGTTTCGTGTGAAGCTTCTGAGAACAGCCTACAAGTTTATCCTAGCCCCAACTCTGGATCGTTTGTAGTAGCCATTCATTCTTCTTCCGAAATACAAAACGGAGCCGTGCAAGTGTATGATTTGGCTGGAAAAGTTGTTTATTCAGTTAATGTTAATGCACTTTCGGGAACAACCTTGGTGCCTATCACTCATTTAGAAGTGGTGCCTGGTGCTTATTTTGTTAAATTGTTGGGTGGTGATGAAGCCTTGCAACCCCCTGTAAAGGTCATTATTGACTAACTATATATTTTAAAATTCGAAGAACTGTCCAGCAATGGGCAGTTTTTTTATTTTTATAAATTGCATTTAATCATTAATCTGATAGTTTTATCCACTATTTTTTAAAAATTCACAAAATATTGCTACTTTTTCTCGTTCAATAAATTAATATACCTAACTTTGCCTTTCTGTTAAATGATCATTAAACATGGATAATATTTCGTATGTTGGAAATGCAGATGTAAACGCAATCGATCATCTGTATAAAATGTATCGACAAGACCCTGAGAGTGTTGATATTGGGTGGAAACGATTTTTTGAAGGATTTGAATTTTCTAAGGCAAATTACGATGAAGATGTGCCCGAAAATTTCCAAAAAGAATTAAAAGTTTTAAACCTAATTAATGGTTACCGTACACGTGGACATTTGTTTACCAAAACGAATCCTGTTCGTGAACGTCGCCAATATGAACCAACGTTGGAATTATCAAACTTTGGTTTAGAAGACAGCGATTTAGACACTGTTTTCAAAGCAGGTGAAGAAGTAGGATTGGGTGCAACAACTCTTCGTGCAATTGTAGATCATTTACAAAAAACTTATTGCCAATCAATTGGGATTGAATTCATGTACATGAACAATCCTCAAAAAGTAAAATGGATGTTGAATGCCATCGAATTGGCCAATCGTCCAACATTTACCAACGAACAAAAAGTAGAGTTTTACTCGCAATTGATGCAAGCCTCTGAATTTGAAGGCTTTTTAGCTAAAAAATTCGTGGGTCAAAAACGTTTTTCAATTGAAGGGGTTGAAGCTTTAATTCCTGCATTAAAAACCATCATCAACAAAGGTGCTGAGAAAGGAGTGGAAAGCTTCATTATGGGAATGGCTCACCGTGGTCGTTTAAACACATTGACCAATATTTTTGAAAAACGTCCGAAAGATATTTTCAACGAATTCAAAGGAAAAGAATTTGATGCTGAAGATTTTGACGGCGATGTGAAATACCACTTGGGATATACCACAAAAGTAAACAAGTCTGGAAAAGAAGTAAGCTTAACTCTTTGCCCAAATCCTTCTCACTTAGAAGCTGTGGGTCCTGTAGTGCAAGGTTTATCGCGTGCTACGTTGGATGCTAAATATAGCAACGACCTAAACAAAGTTTGTCCAGTAATCATTCATGGTGATGCAGCTGTGGCAGGACAAGGTGTTGTTTATGAAGTTATTCAAATGGCGGCATTGAAAGGTTACAAAACAGGTGGAACCATTCACATTATCACCAACAATCAAGTTGGGTTTACAACGAATTTTACAGACTCGCGTTCGTCTATTTATTGTACAGACATTGCTAAAACAACATTAGCACCTGTATTCCACGTAAATGCGGATGATGTTGAGGCGGTAATTCAAGCAGTAGAAATTGCTGTTGCCTACCGTCAAGAGTTTAAACAAGATATTTTTATTGATTTGTTGGGTTACCGTAAATATGGTCATAACGAAGGAGATGAACCGAAGTTTACGCAGCCAAACTTGTACAAAGCAATTGCAAAACATAAAAACCCAAGTGAATTATACATTGAAACATTAATTCCGCAAGGTGTTTTGTCACGCGAAGACGCTAAAAAGAAAATTGATGCCTATCAAAACTTTTTAGAAATTGAATTTGATGCTTCTGCAAAACAAGAAAAAGCAACCGTTTTCAACTTCATGGAAGAAGAATGGAAAGGTATGAAAACAGCTACTGCAGCAGATTTTGAGCAATCTGTTGATACATCAATTCCAAAGAAAAAATTGTTGGAATTGGGTAAAAAGATAGCAACCTTACCAGAAGGGAAGACGTACTTCAGAAAAATCCAAAAAATCTTTAGCGATCGTTTAGAAGCCATTACAACCGATCAATTGGATTGGGGTAGTGCAGAAATGTTGGCTTATGCAACGTTGTTAGAAGAAGGTCACCCGGTGCGCATTACTGGTCAAGATGTGGAGCGTGGTACATTCTCGCACCGTCATGCAGTTGTTAAAACAGAAGATACAGAAGAAGAAATTGTAACGTTGAATTTATTGGGCGATAAACAAGCTCGTTTTTCAATTTACAATTCATTGTTGAGTGAATATGCGGTATTAGGATTTGAATACGGATATTCATTGGCATCTCCAAAAGGATTAACAATTTGGGAAGCTCAATTTGGTGATTTCTACAACGGAGCTCAAATTATGGTTGACCAATTTATCACGGCAGGTGAAGACAAATGGTCGGTGCAAAGTGGTTTGGTGATGTTGTTGCCTCACGGATACGAAGGGCAAGGTGCAGAACACTCTTCGGGAAGAATGGAGCGTTTCTTACAACAAGCAGCCGATTTGAATATTCAAGTTGCAAACACATCAACGCCAGCCAACCATTTCCACTTGTTGAGAAGACAATTGAGTCGTTCTTTTAGAAAACCATTGGTGGTGTTCTCTCCAAAAATGTTGTTGCGTTACCCAACTGCTGTTTCGTCGTTGGATGACATGGCAAAAGGTGGTTTCCAAGAAGTAATTGATGATCCTCAAGCAAAAGCCGCTAATATAGAAACGGTAGTTTTATGTACGGGTAAATTCTATTACGAAGCAACCGAAAAAGCAGCTGAGTTAGGAGTTGACAACATGGCGTTTGTGCGTGTTGAGCAATTGTATCCTTTCCCAGAAAAACAAATTGAAGCGGTATTGGCAAAATATAAAAACAAAAAACGCATTGTTTGGGCACAAGAAGAACCAGAAAACATGGGTGCTTGGCAATATATGGCAATGCGCATGAGAGGCAAAGATTTAATTGGCGTTACGCGTCCGGCAGCAGCAGCAGCGGCAGAAGGCTCTAAAGAATTGCACTTAAAACGTTTGAATGCTTTGTGGAACAACTTGTTTCAATATGCAGCTGTAAAAGCATAAGAGAGAATAAAAATTTTAGAAATATAAAAACCAATTACGATGTCAGTATTAGAAATGAAGGTACCAAGTCCAGGTGAGTCGATTTCGGAAGTAGAAATTGCTCAATGGTTAGTATCAGACGGTGATTATGTAGAAAAAGATCAAGCAATTGCAGAAGTGGATTCTGACAAAGCAACGTTGGAATTGCCCGCAGAAGCAAGTGGAACAATAACATTAAAAGCAGGTGAAGGGGATGTAGTGAAAGTTGGACAAGTTGTTTGTTTGATTGATACATCTGCAGCACGACCAGAAGGGGCAGCGACTCCAGTGGCTAACAAAGAAACGGTTGCAACGCCAGCGCCAGAAGCTAAAAAAGAAGAAGCAAAAGCGGTGGTGCCAAGTCCAGAACCAGCAAAAAATTACGCAACAGGAGTTTCATCGCCAGCTGCTGCAAAAATTGCGAACGAGAACGGTGTAAACGTTGCTAAAATTAGTGGAACAGGTAAAAACGGACGCATTACTAAACAAGATGTGCTTGCAGCAATGTCGGGTGGTTTTGCAACAGATGCTGTTCAAGGTTGGGGCGGTACACGCGAGCAACGCAGAGAAAAAATGTCGATGTTGCGTCGTAAAATTGCAGAGCGTTTGGTTTCTGTGAAAAACGACACCGCGATGTTGACTACGTTCAATGAGGTGGATATGAAACCTATCATGGACTTGCGTGCAAAATACAAAGATCGTTTTGCAAAACACCACGAGGTGAATTTAGGATTTATGTCGTTCTTCACAAAAGCAGTTACAGAGGCGTTGAATCTTTATCCGGCTGTGAACTCTATGATTGATGGCAACGATATGATTTTCCACGACTATGCAGATATTGGTATTGCTGTTTCATCACCTAAAGGGTTGATGGTGCCAGTAGTAAGAAACGCAGAGCAAATGAGTTTGGCAGAAATTGAAGCCGAAATCAAGCGTTTGGCAATTAAAGCACGCGATGGAAAAATCACACCAGACGATATGATGGGAGGAACGTTTACCATTACCAACGGAGGGGTTTTTGGTTCCATGATGTCAACACCAATCATCAACCCACCGCAATCGGCAATTTTGGGTATGCACAACATCGTTGAGCGTCCTGTGGCTATTGACGGTAAAGTAGAAATTCGCCCGATGATGTATTTGGCACTTTCTTATGACCACCGTGTGATTGACGGAAGAGAATCGGTTGGTTTCTTAGTAAAAGTAAAAGAAATGTTAGAAAATCCAGAAAGAATGTTGTTTGGAGGAAAAGATCCATACGAAGTACTTTTAGGATTGTAAACAAGACTATTTATAATGGAAAAGCGTTCGGGAAACTGAGCGCTTTTTTTGTTGATGTTGGAGAAAAAATAACTATATTGGAACAGTTTTACAACGATGAAAGGATGAATTGTTGAATATTTTTTAAAAAATTAAAATATTAAGACTTTTCAAACTAACGGTGGTTTTATTTAGAAAAAAAGTAATAAAAACTAATAGAATTAATTTTCAAAAAATGGAAAGAAAACTCTGGACAAAAGATGAGCTTATACTGGTTTTTAATCTGTATTTGAAATTACCTTTTGGCAAAATGCACACCAGAACACCAGAGATTATTGAAATGGCAAATTTATTGGGTCGAACTGTAAATTCAATTGCAATTCGTCTAACTAATTTTGCAGCCTGTGACCCTTATCATCAAAGTAGAGGTGTAAAAGGAATGGTCGGTGGAATAAAACAATGCCAACCAATATGGGACGAATTTGCTAAAAATAAAGAGTTGTTGATTTTTGAAAGTGAGCAAATTTTAGCAAAAAAAGAAAATCAAACTATTGAAACCAAATTTGAAGATTTACTTTTTGACCTGAAGGATTTGAAAGGTGAAACTAAAATACGTGAAGTAAAAACAAGAGTAAATCAAAATGTTTTTAGACAAATAGTTATTGCTAATTATTCGGGGAAATGTGCGATTACTGGTATTGATATTCCCGAATTGCTTTTTGCAAGTCATATCATTCCTTGGTCGAAGAATGAAGATGAAAGATTAAATCCTGAAAATGGAATTTGTTTATCGGCATTGTATGATAAGGCCTATGATAAAGGTCTGATTGCGATAAATGAAAAATACAAAATTTTGATTTCTGATAAATTAAAAAATAAGAAAGATACTGATTATTATGGAAAATATTTTGCCCCGATTGAATATCAATCACTAATTCAACCACAACGATATTTTCCAAAAAAGGACTTTATTCAGTATCATCTTGATGTAATTTTTAATAAAAACTTTTAAGTTATGAACATAAGTAATAACTACTGGACAAATGACCAGACCCGAAAGGAAGTAATAACAAAAACTCTAATTCCTAATGTTAGAAATTTTGATTTGTATGCAACTTATTACAACCTAATGGATAAAAGAGGTTTAAGTTTTCCATTAAATTTTGAGAATGATTTGGTTGTAGAAAAACTATATCGAAAAAATATTTTTGAATACATTATTCTTGAGCATAATGGGCAAAAAGAGTTATACATTTTACCTAATGAAACCTTGGTAGAATTTTCGGATAGGGTTGCTTCAAAAATAGACAACTGTACTTCTGAAGCAGAAGTTTTGGATTTATTGTTTGCTGAAATGTAAAAATTTAAACCAATGCAAAACACGAATTCTCAATTTGTAATTTTCAAAACTGAAGACGAAAAAATTTCGGTAGATGTTCGTTTGGACGAGCAAGATGTTTGGCTTACCCAAGATCAATTAGCATTGCTTTTTGGAGTAGAGCGTCCTGGTATAACACAGCACATAAAAAACATTTTTTCAGAAGGAGAATTACAAGAAAATTCAGTTAGTAAGAAATTCTTACGAACTGCCACAGACGGTAAAAAGTACAACACCAAGCACTATAATCTTGATATGATTATTTCATTGGGTTATCGTGTCAATTCAAAAGTAGCTACACAATTCAGAATTTGGGCAACCAAACGCCTGAATGAGTACATTCGCAAAGGCTTTACAATGGACGATGAGCGTTTGAAAAATCTGGGAGGTGGTGGTTATTGGAAAGAACTGTTGCAACGCATACGAGACATTCGTTCTTCTGAAAAAGTGTTTTACCGTCAGGTACTGGATATTTACGCTACAAGTATTGATTACGACCCGAAAGCAGATGTTTCTATTGAATTTTTTAAAAAAGTACAAAACAAAATTCATTTCGCTGTTCACGGACAAACCGCAGCCGAAACGATTTTTAATCGTGCCGATGCTGAAAAAGAATTTATGGGTTTGATGACCTTCTCTGGAAGTCGTCCATATCTGAAAGATGTTGTTGTAGCAAAGAACTATCTGAACGAAAAAGAGCTTCGTTCATTAGGACAAATCGTTTCGGGGTATTTAGACTTTGCTGAGCGACAAGCTGAAAGAGAGCAAGCAATGACAATGATAGATTGGGCTGAACATTTGGACAGGATTTTAACAATGAGCGGAGAGAAACTGTTGCAGGGAGCAGGAACGGTCAGTCACGAAAAGGCAGTGGAAAAAGCAACAGCAGAATACAAAAAGTATCAACAAAAAACATTGAGTGAAGCGGAAAAAAACTATTTGGAAAGTTTGAAAGCGATAGAAAAGAAAACAACAAACAAGAGATAATAGTGAAAGTTTTAAATAAATACAAGAAAACATTTCATACAAAAGTATTTGACAACCTTGAATTAGCCAATGTTAAAACGGTTCAAACCGCATTAGCAAAAAAGGAAAAAATTAAAGAGCAATCATTAATACGTGCGTATGAATCGTTAAATAAACTGAAAAAATTTGGAATAAATATATAAACCAATGCCTCATTATTTATGGAAAGATGCAGCGAAGCTTAGAGTCGGCTAACCATCACTCATCTGTCAACTTTTCTTTTTGCAAAATGTTTTTGAGGCTGAAATTTAGACTGCCATAAAAATTGAAGGTAGAAATACTGTCGATTTTGGCGGTAAATTTGGTGCGCATACTCGACCACATTACGTAGGATTTAACCGAACGAATGGTTTTGGGCAACACGCTGGCAGCATAAAATATTTCTTCGTTGTTTTTTGTGCGTGCAAAGTTCAATGGTGGCGACAACAAAAAGTGAAATTTCCCCTCTTGCTCGGTAACAAATCCCTTGCGCAGCATCAAATCTTTGAAACGTTGTGAGTTTTCGGCAAGCGAGTAATACATAGCAAAACCAGGCACCTTTGTTTCCTTGGTGCGCACCACTTCGGTAATGTTAAAATTATCGTCCAACTCCGATTCAATGTAATTTTGCTTCACATTGACCCAACCACCTTGGTGAAACGATAAATCGCCCCCCCAGTTAGAAATAAAATCTTTGATAGGTAAACGAATACGTGTGCGCATATTGAGCAAGTATTGATAAAGCGGATGTTCGGGATGGTTTTTTAAATACGTTGGATCCAAATGCAGGTTCATCGCCATTTTGGTAAAGGTGCCTTGCACAAAATCGGGTCCGCCTTCTTTGAGCTTAAACGGAATGGTGTCTTTTGTTTTTATTTGCAAATTAAAGGTCACGCCGGTTGAGTCAAACAACGGATAAGCCAACGCATGCTCAATGTTTAAAACATCAAAATCGGGCAATTTGGAACTAATAATGGCACATTTGTCAATGTAATGTTTTTGGTTGATCAACTCTACCCAGTTGGGCGAAATATGGCTATTTTCGGCATAACAAATGCGCTTAATTTGCTTTTTGATGTCGTTGCCTTGGTAATAGCAAATGTAATCGTTGCCATAAAACAAATACGCATTGTGGTCGACCAACTTAATGACTTTTTGCTTTTGAATTTTATATTCTTTAGTCTCAAAAAAATACTTTAATTTTTCAATTCCCTGGTTGAGGCGAGTGCTATCAATCAAATTGGCCAAAACACCAAATTCGCCGTTGCTATTGCCGAAGAAATAGGAGGTTTTTTGCAAATCCAAACCATACGATTTGGCTTGCGTTAAAATAAACTCTGGAGAAAGAAAATCGCGGTACGAAATTTTGTAATAAAACATCATGCCGCTCACCTCGCGCGCCAATCGGATGCAATCTACCGTTGCCATGTATTCGGCGTCGGGCAAACGATCTTCAATAGTTGGTAGCGGATCAGGACGATTGATATAGGGACGCACTATTAAAAATGCACCAAATAACACAGCCAACACAAAAATAAGCGTCAGTTTACGCAACATTTGCCCCTATTTTGAAATCAAATAAATGCTATTTACAAAATCAAGAATGTATTTTCCAGAATTCTCATACTTGCTGTCAAACGTATACACCAAGTTGAATTTTGTATTTTTTCTGGTTGTTTTGGTGGAGGTTAATTTCATAAACCCACCTTTACCACGCATGGCATCAATGATTTCGTTTTGCTCACCGTTAAATAGGTCGCGTGGCAATTTATCAATGGTTTTTCCCCAATCAACTTCGGCAAACATAAACCCATTCGACTTAATTTCTTTGGCTTTTTTACCCGTAATTGCATTGATGCCGTAACCATTGTTGTGATTGATGGCAAAATCTTCGTCGTTTGAGAAAATCAACAAACCGTTTTTGTTAACGATGTAGAGAGGTGCTGATTCTAAAATGGCATTGCTCACCATCCAATAACCTTCTTTTTTTTCTAAGTTTTTATTGATTTTTGTTAGGCGACTCAACACTTTGTCAAAAATATCCGTACGCTCCGATGAAAGTCCAAACGTGAAAATCGGCATTTCTTCTTCAGCCTCCACCTCATGTTCGGTATATTCAAACGTATCTTCGTCGTAATCAAAAATAATTTTCTTAGTTTTTACTTTTTTGATACCATTAAATGAACCAAAAACACTTCCTTTCACACTTCCAAAAAGCGCATCTTTGTTCACGTATTCATTCAAAAGGTCTAACACCAATAACGAAGCTGCAATTTCCTCGTTGTCTTCTTTATCCAAAATTGGCACCAACACTTCATAAGCCTTTTCGTAGGCATTTCTCAAATTAACATTGTAGGTAAAAAACGAAGAACTGTTTTTATCAATGTATTTTAAGATGTTTTTATCAAATTTGGTGTCGTTCAATTGTTGGTAAACCGAACCTAATTTATCGCCATAGTTAGATGAAACCTTAAACTCTATGCTTTTTTCGTTCAAGTAAATGTCGCCCAAAACTACGTTGCCTTGATAAATGTCTTTAAGTTCGTGAAACAATCCTGGCAACATAGTTCGGATGTACCAAAAACTTTGATTTTTCTCAAAATTTCTAGAGTTATCCAAGTAAAATACACCATCCGAAGCATTGCTCATTTGCGTTGCAAAACGAGTATCCGAGTCCATCAAGTTTTGGTTATTTGCAAACATATCGTTCAGCAATTCAGCCAAATAAATCCCTTGCATAGAAACAGAAATACTATCTCTCAATTCCCAATAAGTTTTTCCAGAAACTATGTCTTTCACCTCTTCAAACACAGGTTCTTCGGTATTGCTAACTGAATCTTCAAACATTTGCTCTTCGTTGATAACTTCTTCCGTTTCAACATCCAATATGTTTTCTTCTACGTTATCAATCATGTAATCATCATCGTAAGCACCTTGATAATATTCGTTTCCACGTGCATACCAAAGAGAATCAGTCATGTCGTTAATACGCATTTCCAACGGTTCCACGCGAATCAACAAACCGCTGTTTCCTTTAATTATCAAACGATTAAAAAAGGAGCTATAATATTGCACACCTGGATAGTTGGATTCTTCTTTATCAAAATCGTCAAACGCTTCAAAAAACTTGTTTAAGTCGGTAATTCCGAAGGTAAAACCAGAAATCTCGTAATCATAAGAACGTCCGTAAAACACATTGAGTTTTTGGTTGAAGTCAATTCCAGCATCTTTGATTGATTTTCCTGAAGTTGATCCATCAAACAATTCTTGTTGAATATCCATCATAAAATCGTATTGTATCAATTCATCGATGGATACTTTTTGGAAAATAGACAAGTTGTTTAAACTCAATACAGTTACAGCTTCTTTTGGGATCAATTCTTCTGATTTTTGACCAAAAGCTGTAAAGCCGATTGTGGTAAGAATTAGTAAAGCTAAATGCTTCATAGAGATTAATTTTAGATACAAAACTACATAAAATTAGTCATGAAAATAGGATATTAACGTAAATTAATAACACTGCGCAGCTAATTTTATTGGATTTTATCTCAAAACAGCAATAATCTCTATTGGGATGATGATTTTTTGGCAGAATATCAGCATATTTGCACCATGATTTTAAGTGAAGAAATTAAGAATTACAATACAATTCTATTCGATTTAGGAGGGGTTATTGCCGATTTGGATTACAACAATACCATCAAAGCATTTCAAGAAAAAGGATGTAGTAATTTTCATGAAATTTACTCGCAAGCCTTGCAAACAGATTTGTTTGACAAATACGAAACAGGACAAATTTCAAGTCCGTTTTTTATCAATAAATTGAAAGAATTAATTGGTGTAGATTGTTCACCCAACGAAATTGTTGCTGCTTGGAACGCAATGATTAAAGGATTTACAGCCGAAAAACTTGATTTCTTATTGCAATTAAAACAAGAAAAAACGGTTGGTTTATTGAGTAACATCAACGATATTCACGAAGAATATGCTAACCGCAAAATGTTGGAAATTACCGACAGAAAATTGGTAGAACATTTTGATTTCATGTTTTTTTCACACCACATTCACTTGCGTAAACCGCATCCAGAAACGTTTTTATATGTTTGCGAGCAAATGCAAGTGAAACCACAAGATGTTTTGTTTATTGACGACAGTCAGCAACACGTGGAAGGTGCTAAAAAAGCAGGATTAAATGCTATTTTATTCCCTCAAAACGCTCCTTTTTTATAGTTTTTAATGCGAGTTGCGTTCAATTAACACGCATTCTCTTAGATTTTGCACACCTGCTTGCGCATCCTTTTTGGATAAACGTGTTAGCATGCGTTCAACTGCTTGTTCTCCAATTTCTTTAATTGGCTGACGAAGAGCTGTAATGGCAGGTTCAATAAAATCAAAAATTTCAGCATCGTCAAAACAAATAAGTCGAACATCTTTGCCCACCTTTACTTGGTTGTTTCTTAAACTTGCCAACAATTTTAAAACCACCACATTATTCAAAACTAAGAAAGAATCGTATCCATCTTCCAACAATTTTTTAATGTCTTTTGTTGCTTTTTCTTGTTCGGTTGAAAGTTGCACCAATTGCATGGGAATGTTCAACTCTTTGCAAGCAGCCTCAGCACCTTTTATACGTTGTTCAAGGGTAATTACCATACTGTTGGTTTGCAAAATGACTGCTAATTTTTTAGGTTTTTTAGAAAATTTTGAAACTAACTTTTTAGCTTCTGCATAGTTGTCAACTCCAACAAAATCAATATCTTCTGCTATTGGTCTATCCGCAATTACAACCGGAATGGAAGTTTCATTAAACACCGGCTTAAGTGTTTCTACATCATTGCTAGGCGATAGAATAAGTCCGTCAATAGAACGTTGAAACAATTCACGCATTAAATTGATTTCCAATTGTTTGTCATCATTAGTGTTGACAATAAATACATTGTAACCATTTTCATAAAGTTGCTCTTGGATGGATTTACTCAATTCTGCATAAAACAAATTGGAAATATCCGACACCACTAAACCAACGGTTTTTGTAGATCCCTGGCGCAAACTTTTAGCAAAGAAATTAGGCACATACTGCATTTCTTTTGCCGTATCGTGAATTATTTTCTGCTTTGCCTTGCTGATATTGAATTGGTCGCCTTTACCGTTCAAAACAAATGATACGGTTGCCTTTGAAACGCCAACAGCTTTGGCAATATCGTCAATGGATGTTCTTTTTGACTTCATAGTAGTATGCTTAAAATTAATTATGGCAATTTTTTCACCATTGCTTTGTATTCTGTAGCGTATGTTTTATTGCCTGTACAACCTTTTGTAGTTTTTTGATTGTGGAAATTCTCAATTCTATTTTCTGGATTAGGGTGCGTGCTTAAAAATTCAGGAACTTGTGAACCACCTTGACGTTGAATTTTTTCAAAAAAGCCAGCTCCACCATCAGCGTTGTAGTCTGTTGCACATAAATAGTGTACAGAACGTTCATCTGCTTCAGTCTCGTGATTTCTAGAAAACTTTAATCCAATCAAACCAGAAGTAACTGTTTTTAACATTTCGCGGTTGCCAGCCAAGATATCCAATAAAGTTTGAATACCATACATTGTTGTCATCTGACGTGTTGAATGACGCATATCAGCATGTGCAATTTCGTGTCCCAAAACCCCTGCTAATTGATCTTCTGAATCTAAAAATTTTAAAATACCTGTATAAACATAGATATAACCTCCTGGTGTGCAAAATGCATTGATGGTTGAGTCATTGTGTATGATTTTTACTTCCCATTTAAAATCGTTGCGGTGCGCTACATTTCCAGCGTTTAATATTTTATCGCGAATATTGTTTACATATTGGTAAACCGATGCATATTTAGTAGCATCTAAGATGGGATACGTTTTAGGATCAGAGGCAATTTCTGCTGCCACTTGTGCGCCTAATTCTTTGTCTTGTTCAATAGTAAATAGGTTAATACCTTGTCCTCCACCATTGCTTGAACCACAACTGCTAACAATTAATGAAATAAAAAGAAAAATGAATAAAGAGTACTTCATAGTTTAAATTAAAAATATAAAATTAATAAAAAATCTGTTACAAATGCAATAACAAATCCAATACTAAAACCTAATAAAAGTTCTTTATTAGAATGTTTTTGCAGGTACATGCGCGCTGCAACAATTGTTCCGCTTAATAGGCAAGCCACATAAATTGGCCACATAACAGCAATGGATTGTTCTTGATAATAGGCAAAAAGAAAGCCTAAAAATAAGCCTGCACCTGCTGCGTGCAAACTAATTTTTTGAAAGAAATTAATTGTAGCATACACAATTGATGCAATAATTCCGGCATAAACCAATGCAAATAAATGTTTAGAAAGCGTTAATTGTTCATTGAATTTATACAGCATAATTAACAACATTACCAAAAAAGCACCTGTCATTACCATGGGTAAAAAACGTTCTTTTTGGTGGTGCAATTCAATGGAGCTAATTTGTTTAGAAAGCTTCATTACAACAAGTGTAACTACTGGAAACAGCCAACAAAAAAGTGCAAAAGCATTAAAAAAGAATTTTTTAAATGAAGGCTCAATGAAATAAAGCGAATTGATTTGTGTTTTAAAATCAATGTAGGTTGGTGTGTAAAAAACAATTAACAATGCAAATAAAGGCATTGCCAAGGGAATAAAAACGTAAGAAATAAATCTAAAAAATGATTTCATTTACAGTTCTTTTCTAAGTCGTGCAACTGGAATGTTTAATTGCTCACGGTATTTCGCAATGGTTCTTCGAGCAATGTTGTATCCTTTTTCATTCAACAGTTCAGCCAATTTTTCATCGGTTAACGGCTTTCTTTTTTCTTCCCCTTCAATAGCGTCTGAAAGTATTTTTTTCACCTCGCGCGTAGAAACTTCCTCTCCAGAATCAGTAGAAAGCGATTCAGAAAAGAAGAATTTAAGCGAAAAAATACCATAATTTGTTTGCACATATTTGCTGTTTGCCACACGTGAAATGGTGGATATATCCAATCCAACGTTGTCGGCAATATCTTTCAAAACCATTGGTTTCAACTGCGTTTGATCGCCAGTTAAAAAGAAATCACGTTGGTAATTCATGATGGCTGTCATGGTGTAAAGCAAGGTGTTTTGGCGCTGTTTGATAGCATCAATAAACCATTTTGCTCCGTCTAATTTTTGTTTTACAAATTGAACGGCCTCCTTATCAGATTTACTCGTTTTAGCCCCTTCCGAATAGCTGCGCAACATGTTTTCGTAATCTTTGCTCACTTTTAATTCGGGCGCATTCCTACCGTTGATGGTGAGTTCCAATTTCCCTTCAAATTCGGTTACCATAAAATCAGGCACAATTTGCTGATTGGCTTTTGAACCATCTTTAGAAGAACCTCCTGGTTTAGGATTCAACTTAATGATTTCATCAATGGCTTCTTTGAGGTCTTCTTCTTCAATTTCTAATTTTTTCTGAATTTGAATGTAATGCTTTTTGGTAAATTCCTCAAAATGGTCTTCTAGTATTTTTTTTGCTGTAAATTTCGTAATATCCCCATCCTGCTTGCGCTTTATTTGAAGCAACAAGCATTCTTGCAAATCACGGGCACCCACGCCTGCAGGATCTAACTCTTGAATTACTTTTAAGACTTCCTCAACTTCTTCTTCTGTAGCAGAAACGTTCATAGAAAAAGCCAAATCATCAACAATGGCATCAATGTCGCGTTTTAGATAACCCGCATCGTCTAAGTTACCTATCAATACATCAGCAATGAGGTATTGTTTGTTATCCAAATCAACCAACGACAATTGATCGGTTAATTGTTGGTGAAACGTAAGTTCACCTGAAAGTGGCACTACATATTCTTCATCGTCTTTTGAACGGTTGTTAACTTGCGTTTTATAATCGGGTGTATCGTCGTCAAAATAATCAGAAATATCAAAGTCGTTCTCATTATCCGAATCGTTATCTCCATAATCATCGTCGTTATCCCCATATTCGTCATCGCTTTCTTCCTTTCCTTCTTCCAACGCAGGATTTTCCTCAATTTCTTGTTTGATGCGTTGCTCCAATTCCATAGTTGGAACCTGTAACAATTTCATCAACTGAATTTGCTGAGGCGATAAGCGTTGTTCTAATTTTTGAGAAAGATGCTGTTTTAAAGCCATGAATATTTGATTAAGTTAACACTTCAAAAATACGGATTTCTTTTGTTATACCAACACATTCAATAAAAAAAGCTACCCTTTTGAGGTAGCTTCTATTCTTTTTGGTAAGAAATTAATTCAGGTGAATTAATATTTTTTTGTCCTGCACTTTAACAACATCAATCGACTTGCTATAATTCAAAATCGAATTGACGATGTCTTGGCTAGGCACCATTTCTTTTTTTTGTTTAATTAAAGATTTTTTTTGTAAACTTTTTAACATAGGCATTAAATTTTAATTCTTAAAACACTTAACGCTATGTTTCTTTAATTATTGCAAAAAAAGAAAAAAATTATTTATCAAATTGACAGTTGGTTGTTTTTAATAGCCTCAATTTTTTCTTGAAAAACATACGCCATTCTTTTTGCTTGCCATTTGGCTTTGTCAACAGATTCACCTTCAAAATAATCATCCAGCGTACCATAAAACAATTCCATCCATCTATCAAAATGTGCTTTCTCAACAGGTAACTTAGCATGCGGTGGAAATGGAGCGCCAAAATAGGTGTGGTCGCCCAAAATCACTGTCTGCCAAAACGAATACATCTTTTCTAAATGCATTGGCCATCTGTCTTGAATCACATCGTCAAAAATGTAACCCAATTTCTCGTCATGTCTTACACGATCGTAAAATTCATTAACGAGCAATTTTACGTCTTCAATATTTGTTATCTCTTTTTTCAAAAGATTACATGAACAATGTAGCAAGCATTATTGAAACATTCACTGCTAATGCTCCATAGAAAATTTTCAAACAATATTCTGCTTTCACTTGCGCAATTAATGCTACAAGGTTTGCCATTGAAACTACTGCTGCAATGTACATTCCCATATCAAAATGAGCTTTAATTGATAACATTGACGCAACAGCACCTAAACAGCTTATGAAAATAAGCATATTAGCCATAGCTCCATAACGGTAAAATTCAAACCATTGAACTTGTTTTTGAAACTTACTTACATTCTCCATAACTTTTTATTTTAAATTTTGTAATTTATTTTAATTCAACGAGTTAACGCTGAATAAATTGCTTTTAAATAAATAATTTAGCCGCACATAAGCACGGCTAAATTGCAAATATATAAGAAATATTAAAATTTCTTTGAATAATTTATGTCTTATTTTGTTAAGCTATCTATCGCTTGATTCAAAGTAGCACTCGGACGCATTGCTTTTGCTGCCAATTCATCGCTTGGGAAATAATATCCACCAATGTTTTGTGCTTTGCCTTGCGCACCAATTAATTCTTCATTAATTTTCGCTTCGTTTGATGTCAAATCATTTGCAACAGCACTAAACTGACTAGCCAATTCTGCATCTTTTGTTTGTGCTGCCAATGCCTGAGCCCAATACATTGCCAAATAGAAATGCGACCCACGGTTGTCAATTTGCCCCACTCTACGTGCAGGCGACTTATCGTTTGCTAAGAATTTCTCCGTTGCTTGATCAAGCGTTTCTGCCAACACCATTGCTTTTGGATTGTTTTCTACTTGCGATAAATGCTCCAAAGATGCTCCCAGCGCCAAAAATTCACCCAATGAATCCCAACGCAAGTAGCCTTCTTCTAAGAATTGCTCCACGTGTTTAGGTGCAGAACCACCAGCTCCCGTTTCAAACAAACCACCTCCGTTCATTAATGGAACGATGGACAACATTTTTGCTGATGTTCCAACTTCTAAAATTGGGAATAAGTCTGTTAAATAATCACGCAACACGTTTCCTGTTACTGAAATAGTATCCAACCCTTTGCGAATGCGCTCAACAGAGAACAATGTCGCATCAACTGGGTTTAAAATACGGATATCCAATCCTGTGGTATCGTAATTTGCTAAATATTTATTTACTTTTTTGATGATTTCTCTGTCGTGTGCTCTGTTTTCGTCTAACCAAAATACTGCTGGAGTTTCTGATAAACGTGCTCTGTTAACTGCCAATTTTACCCAATCTTGAATTGGAGCATCTTTAGTTTGACACATACGGAAAATATCGCCAGCTTCTACAGCTTGTTCCATAAACACAACTCCGTTTGCATCCGTTACTCGAATGGTTCCGTTGGCTTCTGCTTGGAAAGTTTTATCGTGTGATCCGTATTCTTCTGCTTTTTGTGCCATTAAACCCACGTTTGGAACAGAACCCATAGTTGTAGGGTCATAAGCTCCATTTTTCTTACAATCGTCAATTACAGCTACATAAACCCCTGCATAAGAACGATCTGGAATCATAGCAATAGTATCTTGCTCTTTTCCGTTTTTGTCCCACATTTTTCCGCCGATACGAATCATTGCAGGCATGGATGCATCCACAATTACATCAGATGGCACGTGCAAGTTGGTAATTCCTTTGTCGGAGTTAACCATAGCCAAGTCAGGACCATTTGTAATTGCTGCATCAATAGCCGCTTTAATTTCGGTTTCTTTCGAGTGACCTGCAATTTTAGCGAAAACCTCGCCTAAACCATTGTTTTTATTAATATTTAATTCTGCAAAAACAGCTGCATATTTTTCAAAAACTTCTTTGAAATAAACTTCCACAATTGCACCAAAAATGATAGGGTCTGAAACCTTCATCATCGTTGCTTTTAAGTGTGCTGAAAGTAAAACACCTGTTTTTTTCGTTTCTTCAATTGTTTGTGCAACAAAAGCTTTCAATGCATTAAGGTTCATTACTGATGAGTCAATAACTTCTCCTGCTTTTAATGCTGAAAGGCCTTTCAATTCTTTTACACTTCCGTCTTGAGCAACAAATTCAATTTTAAACTGTGTATCATTTTCTACAGTTACCGATTTTTCTGTTCCGTAAAAATCACCACCAGTCATGTGTGCAACTTTTGTTTTAGAAGCAGCCGACCAAGCACCCATTGAATGTGGGTTTGCTTTTGCGTAATTTTTTACTGCTTTGGGAGCTCTACGATCAGAGTTTCCTTCGCGTAAAACGGGATTTACAGCCGACCCTAAAATTTTAGCATACGTTGCTTTTACTTTCAATTCTTCTTCTGTTTTTGCGTCGTCTGGATAGTTAGGAATTGCATGTCCCGCTTTTTGCAATTCAGCAATAGCTCCTTTCAACTGCGGAATAGATGCAGAAATATTCGGTAATTTAATGATGTTGGTATCTGCATTAGCTGTTAACTTTCCTAGTTCTGTTAACGCATCTGGATAGTTAGTAAAATTGGCTAAAATTCTTCCCGCTAAAGAAATATCTTTTAATTCTACTTCAATGTTTGCTTTAGATGCAAATGCATTTACAATTGGTAAAAAAGAATAAGTTGCCAACAATGGCGCCTCATCTGTTTTGGTGTAAAAAATCTTTGATTTATTGCTCATTTTATGTTTTTATAATCGATTAACTACTATTATTTAACTACGCGTACAAATTTAATGTATCTAACTAGATTTACAAGTCTTTTTTATTAGATGTTTTGAAAAAAATAGAACATTTTGTTAAAAATTTTGTGTAACTATCATTTTGTTTTATATTTGGTTAACTATTTAAACTAACTGTTTATGCCAAGTTCTGTAATCAATCCGCCTACAAACTTCAGTTTAGATCCGTTTGTAGGGGTGTGGACAGCATCAGAAGCTTCTCATTTGTTGAGAAGAACGTTGTTTGGTCCAACATATCAAAACATTGCTGATTCCGTTGCTAACGGGATGGATGCAACTGTTGCAACATTATTAACACCAACAAGCACCGATTTACCATTAACGTACGACGCAGGTGAAGCTGTTGCAAGTTTTGGTCAGCCATGGAATTTAACTCCGCAATCATCCAATGCGTCATTAATTCCACCCACAGAAACCGCTCGAAACAAATCATTGGGCGCATGGGCAATGAAAAATTTGAATAACGAATCAATGAGTATCACCGAAAAAATGTGTTTGTTTTGGCACAACCATTTTGCAGCGCCTTTTTCGGTTGATGCACGTTCTACACTTAAATACCATCAATTAATTCGTCAATATTGCTTAGGAAATTTTAAAGATTTTGTCAAAGCAATGACGATAAATACCAGTATGTTGGAATTTCAAAACGGAGCAACCAACAACGTGTATTCTCCCAATGAAAATTATGCACGTGAATTTTTGGAATTGTTTACTATTGGAAAAGGATTGCAAGTTGGACCAGGCGATTATTCTAACTACACCGAAGAAGATGTAGCTGCAGGTGCTAAAATTTTTACGGGTTATTATCTGCAAGGAATACAAAGCAGCACCGATAATGATGTGACAAGTGAGTTTCATCCACTTTTACACGATACATCCAATAAACAATTGTCTTACCGTTTTAATGATGCCGTAATTACTGCTGGCGGTGCAACTGAATATGAAAGCTATGTAGATGTGGTGTTTCAGCAAGATGAAGTGGCACATTTTATATCTCGAAAATTGTATCGTTATTTTGTGAACCATGATTTAACCGAAGACGTTGAAGCTTCTGTTATTCCAGCAATGGCAGCCATCATGATTGCCAATAATTATGAAATTCTTCCTGTTGTAGAAGCTTTGTTTAAATCGCAACATTTCTACGATGTAAAATTAAAAGGTTCGTGTATTAAAAGTCCGGTAGAATTGTTGTTTTCATTAATCAACGGTTCACTTTCAACTCCAAGCTATGATTTAGCAACAACATCTGATATGTATTTATACATCTATGGTTTGGGTGATAACTTGGGGCAACCTTATGGGCAACCACCTTCTGTATCTGGTTGGTCGGCCTACTACCAAGCACCCAATTTTACGAAGTTGTGGGTAAACTCTACACATATCAAAACACGCATGTCATTGGCTTATTTGTTTACAATTGGAAGTGGCATTGTAATTAACGGTAATACATTTAAAGTGAATGCATTGGATTTCTTGAACAGTTTATCTAATCCTTCAAGTGCCAATGCAGTAATTGACGATATGATTTTGGTGTTTTTACCTAAACCATTAACCGCAACACAACGCTTGATTTTAAAGTCGGTGTTAACAGGAGGGCAACCAGATTTTGAATGGACAGTGCAATACAACGATTACAACAGTGATCCAGGAAACACCACCTATTCATTGCCAATTAAACAAAAAATTGAAACAACACTCATGCGTTTGTTTATTTTACCTGAATGTCAAACTTTTTAATAAGACCCCATGAAAAGAAGAAATTTTGTTAAAAATATGGCATTAAGTTCAATAGGAATGCCATTTGTGTTAAACAATATCCAACTACAAACCATCCAACAAAAACTCTTTAATTTTGCGAAAAGTGCCGAAGATAGAGTGTTGGTAATCATTCGATTAAATGGAGGCAACGATGGTTTGAATACGGTAATTCCTATTGATCAATATGACAATTTGAACATTCAACGTGCAAACATTCTCATCCCAGAAAATCAATTATTGGATTTAGGGCAAAGTAATTTATCACTTCACCCGTCCATGGCTGGAATGCAAACACTATTTCAGCAAGGTCAGTTAGGAATTATTCAAAACGTGGGTTACCCCGATCAAAACCGTTCACACTTTCGTTCAATGGATATTTGGAGCGCAGGTTCACTTGATCCGTATGAGCATAAAGGATGGTTGGGCCGCCATTTTGATGATTATTATCCCAATTATCCCGACGATTATCCCAATACGCAGTATCCGCATCCGTTTGCAATCAGCATGGGATATAATGTTTCTGAAACATGCCAAGGATTGATGGCTAATTTTTCGCAAGCAATTGCCAATCCATTGGATTCCATCACCTTGCCTAACAGCAACACTGTTGATGATGGAACTTATTATGGATCACACATGGCCTATTTGCAAAATTTGGTAGATCAAACCAATGCCTATGGTCAGCAAATTTACAATGCTACCAATGCTGGAAGTACCTTGTCGCAACTATACGATGCCAACAATCCACTTGCTGTTCATTTACGCTATGTGGCGCGTATGATTTCTGGTGGTTTGCAAACCAAAGTGTACATTCTAAATATTGATGGTTTTGACACGCATAGTGGGCAGGTAACTCAAGGAAATGTAACAGCTGGTAAACATGCAGACTTGCTAAAAACTCTTTCGGATGCAGTGTATGCCTTCCAAGACGATTTGAACTTGTTAGGGTTAAATCAACGTGTGGCTGGGTTCACTTTCTCAGAATTTGGTCGACAAATTGCTTCCAATGCATCGTTTGGTAGCGACCACGGAGATGCAGCACCGATGTTCTTGTTTGGTCAGTGCATTACGTCGCAAGTTATTGGTTCAAATCCAGTTATTTCTAACACCATTGAAAACCAAGCGGGTGTTGCTATGCAAATAGATTTTAGAGACGTGTATGCCTCGTTGTTAAAAGATTGGTTCTTGGTTCCAGAAGAAGATATCAATCCGTTGTTTGACCACACAATTCAATACCTAGATATCTTAGGTTCGTGCAACCTTGGAGTAGATGGATTGGATAAAAACAAAAATAGTTTGGCGTTGTTTCCAAATCCGGCTACCAACACTACCAATTTGCGTTTCACGGCAAACAATCGTGCTTATACATTGCATATTGTTGACACTACTGGCGCTGTTGTTGCCGAAGTTTTTGCCAACAAACAATTGGATGGCGAACATACGGTGCAAATTGACATTAGCTCATTGGTAAATGGTCATTATATGGTGGTTATTCGCGATGGAATTACAGAAAAATCTGCCAAATTAATTGTTATTAAGTAGCCGATTTTAAGTCTTTTTTGTGGGAGTTTGGTTTCTATTCAAATTTATTAGCTTATTTTTGTAATAAACTGAACTTTAATATATGTTGAGAAGACTTTTAGTAGCAAGAATTGGACTGATTGGATTTTTTACACTCTTGGTGCAATTTTCTTTTGCTTGCGCGGTTGATGTAACCATTGTTCAAGGAAATGCAATAACATTGTGTCCCAATAGTACCAACGCCATAACAGCTGCGGCAGGATATGTTTCCTACACTTGGTCGGGACCAGCCACCGGAAGTGGTAGTGCAGCAACTGCAACAGGTAATGGTTGGGTAGTTGTTACTGCAACCGACGGAGTAGGGTGTGTTTCTAAAGATTCTATTTTGGTTACTTTGTATCCAGATCCAGCAGCATCTTTGAGTTCCAGTGAAGGATTGAATGTTTGTCCAACAGTTGGGACAACTACTTTGAGCCTAAATCAAGCGTATAACTCGTATTTGTGGAACGATGGAAGTACAGGAGCAACTTTGTCTGTAACGCAATCTGGTTTGTATAGTGTTGAGGTTACCGATGCCAATGGTTGCAAGGATACAGCAAATATCACTATCGATTTTATTGATTTTTCATTGACTGCTGTAGGTGGAAACAATGTTTGTGCAGGCTCTTTTGTGATGCTTCAAGCGTCTGGTGGAGATGTTTATGCATGGTCAACCAATGAATTTTCGTCTTCCATAGTTGTAGCTCCAACTCAATCATCCACATTTTCTGTTAGCATTTACAAAGGCGCTTGTCACACAACTCTTTCAACTACGGTGGATGTAATTGCATTACCACCTCATTCAATGCCAGATACAATGTTGGTTTTTCCAGGACAAGTTCCTTATGTTTTTGGTCCTGCCGATTTTGATACTTACACTTGGGCACCTGCTGATTTGGTTACAGATACAAGTGGTGTTAGAACGGGTTATATTGGCACTGGAGATGGAGTGGTTACTTTAGTTGCAACAAGCAATTCATTGGGTTGTTCAATGGGGCACGATATTTATTTTAAGATGATTGACCTTACCATTCCCGAAGGGTTTTCTCCTAACGGTGATGGTATCAACGATAAATTTGAAATTCCAGAAATCATTCGTTTTGAAGCCAAATTGAAAGTTTGGAACCGTTGGGGCGATGTGGTTTTTGAATCCGATCGTTACCTAAGTGATTGGGATGGAACGTGTCAATCTAGTTTTTGCATGGGGAAAGATGTGTTGCCAGAAGGCACTTATTTCTATAAGTTGACCATCGAAAAATATGAATTTTCAGGCTACCTAACATTAAAACTTTAACAATGAAATCAAGATTACTAGTAGGATTATTCAGTTTGGTTGGGGCTTACACATTTTCGCAAACCAACGCTCGATTTTCGCAATTCAATGTTGCCAAAGGATTGATGAATCCTGCCGCAATAGGAGTGGAGGCAAAAATATCTGCCGAGTTAATTTATAGAACGCAGTGGACTGGTCAAAAAGGAGCGCCGCAATCCGTTGGCTTTATGGGGTCGTATGAAATCAATAACTCACACGCTGTTGGGCTTTCTGTTTTAAACGATCAAGTGGGTATTGCCAAATCAACAGGAATAAATTTAGGATATGCCTACCGTATTTATATCAACGATGAACAAAATTTTGCATTCGGAGCAAGTTTAGGCGTACAAAATGTAAACAACGATTATTCGCGTTTATTTTTGATTAACCAAAATGACCCCGCTTTCTTGCAAAGTTACAATCAATGGAAGTTCAACGCAGGATTTGGAATGTTTTACAACGGACCAAAAATGTACATCGGGTATTCCATTCCGCAATTGTTTAATAACATTCATTCGGGACCTAACAATGGGTTTAGAATCAACCGTTGGCACCATTATTTAGCAGCAGGTTTTTACGTAGCCAACCACGATGCATCGTATATTTTTAATCCATGTGTGCAAGTGAAATTTGTTCCCAACGCTCCAATTCAAGGTGATTTATTGTTGCGCAACATTATTAATGGAAAATTTGCTATTGCAGTTGGTTATCGCACAGAAAATGCCATTCAAGCAGGTTTTGATGTGATGATTTCTAATAATGCGCGTATTGGTTATAACTTCAACTATAATTTTGGTCGCTATTCACGCTTTATGGCTACATCGCACGAAGTGTATATCGGAATGGGATTGCCGTTTTATTATGAAACCAACCGTTTTGCTAAGCGTCAATATACCAACAACAAACAAGGTTTTTCAAGCGATTATAAACAGCGTTCAAGAAAGTTAAATAAACGCAATAAATTTAAACCTTTCTAAAACAATAGATTGGCGTTTGATTCGTTTAACCTATAAACTAATAGTAGAATTATGAAATATACTTTAATTGCCCTTGCTGCTTTTTTTGTTCATTTTAGTGGTTTTTCACAACGCGATGATCATTCAAAGTATTTTGTAAAATTTTCGCCTACACAATTAATTGTTGGTGAAATGAATTTTGCATTTGAACACCGTGTTGCACCTCAATCGAGTTTGGAAGTTTCTTTTGGACCAACGGTTTCTGAAATAGGAATTAATAAAATTTACTTTGATAATGTTCTAAACAACAACAATGCAACTTATGGTTTAAACTCAAGAACACAAAGTGGATTGGGCTTTTTCTTGGGTTTATCTTACCGTTATTATCCTATTTCTGGAGCATCAACAGCGCCAAGAGGATTGTATTTAGGACCAGAAATTAAATACAGAATGTACAACACCTATTACATTGATAATTTAGGTGTTTTAGAAAATAGAACAGGTTCTGCCAACCAATTGTTGTTCAGATTTCATACGGGTTATCAATTTGTGATAGGTAAGAAATTTGCAATTGATGTGTTTACAGCATTAGGATTAGGCTACACAGTGATTAATGCTTATTACGATATTCAATTATACAACTCGCAAACAGGAGGCTTTACAACAAGTTGGTATTCAAAAACTAGAAATAGAGTATTTGTTTCGGGTTCTGTTGGTGTTAAATTTGGGTTGGGAGGAAATCGTAAAGACTAATTCTAGGAGTGATTTTTGTCACTTTTTTAATTCAAATAATTTATTACATTTGCCGATAATTAAATTAGCAAGTTAAAAATTGAAAATAAAAGTAGAGTTATGAGTATACCAGCAAATTTGAAATATACGAAAGATCACGAGTGGATTCGTATTGAAGGTGAAACAGCAGTAGTAGGAATCACAGATTTTGCGCAAAGCGAATTGGGTGATATCGTATATGTAGAGGTTGAAACAGAAGGTGAAACAATTGAACAAAACGAAGTATTTGGTTCTGTTGAAGCTGTTAAAACAGTTTCTGATTTGTTTTTGCCTGTTACAGCTGAAATTTTGGAATTCAACACCAACTTGGAAGCCAACCCAGAATTGGTAAACTCTGATCCTTATGGTGAAGGATGGATTGTGAAAATTAAAATCGCTGACGCATCTCAAATTGATAGTTTATTGGATGCTGCTGCATACGAAGCAGTTATTGGATAAATAAAATTTGTGATTTAAAATAGTAAAATCCACTCATTGTAGTGGATTTTTTTTTGTGCCAATATGTTTAAAATTTATTGATAAAAAAATAGCTACCTCTTGGAGATAGCTATTTAGTTCAATTTCGTTTATTCAATTATGCCTCAAAAGGAACAACTGAAACAAATGAACGATTGTCTTTTTTCTTGCGGAATTCTACGATACCATCTGTTAATGCGAACAATGTATGATCTTTACCGATTCCTACATTTTCACCAGCATGGTGTTGTGTACCTCTTTGACGAACGATGATGTTTCCTGCAATTGCAGCTTGACCACCAAAAATCTTAACGCCTAATCTCTTGCTGTGAGATTCACGACCGTTTTTAGAACTACCGACTCCTTTCTTGTGTGCCATTTCTTTTAATTTTTATATTGGATTGCTCCAATGTAATTTCTAATTACGCTTTAATTCCAGTTACCTTAATTGCTGTGAAGCATTGACGGTGACCGTTTTGTTTTTGGTAACCTTTTCTTCTTTTCTTTTTGAAAACGATTACTTTATCTCCTTTTACGTGCTCTACAACTTCCGCTGTAACATTTGCACCTTCTATAGCTGGGGCGCCAACTGCAATTTTTCCATCGTTGTCAACTAAAAGAACGCGATCAAATGTTAATTTGTCTCCTTCTTTCGCATCCAAACGGTGAACAAATACCTTTTGGTCTTTTGAAACTTTAAACTGTTGCCCTGCTATCTCTACAATTGCGTACATATAGCTTACTTTTTTAATTAATTTCTAAAAATTTGGACAGCAAAGATATATAAAAAAAGTAAGATATCAACAATTGATGGTAAATATTTTAATTTCTTTTGAAGAAAGCCCTTAAATTAAGGAAAATGGTTGTTAATAATTGACTATTTTGCAAATATAATTTACAGAAATGCACTATGAATTTATTTTTGAATAACTTTGCGCTTTCTTAATACTTTTTTGATATATCAAGTGTATGCATAAGTTATTGTTAATCACGCTATTGATTGGAATAGCAACCCCTTCTTTTTCTCAGTCATCTAAACTTGTTAAAGGTAGTTTGGTGGACGAACGCACAAAAGATATTGTTGAAAAAGTAACTGTCGTCATTCAAAATGTGGAAACAAAAGATTCTTTTGTTACTGTTGCTAATAAAGATGGTGTTTTCCAATTTAAAAATATACCTTTTGGTGAATATGAATTTAAAATTAATGACTCTGAATACAAGAGAGACAGTACTTTTAACTTTACATTGGAAGAAGCGCATGCTGATAATTTTACTTTTGGACAACCAATTGACGTAAAACTTAAAGTATCTCGTATTTTTAACTGGGGCGACCGCATGATGACAGATGCAACCGGTAAAACTTATGTACAAGAGCATTATTGGTCGCACTTGGTGGCAAAAATCATCTTATTTATTTATGGTGCATTCTTGCTGTTGATTTTCTTCTACAGTTTATTGCAATTAAGTTTGGCGATTGCATATAAGAAAAGTAAAAAGACAGCCAAAAAACAAGCGCCAGTTTACAACCCTGAAACAACTCCAAAAGTAACGGTTCAATTGCCAATGTTTAATGAAATGTATGTGGCAACGCGTATTATCGATGCAGCTGCGGCTTTTGATTATCCGAAAGATAAATTGCAAATTCAGGTGTTGGACGATTCTACCGATGAAACAAAAGATTTAATTGCTAAAAAGGTGGCAGAAGTTGCCGCAACTGGTGTAAATATTCAACACATTCACCGTGTGGATAGAACTGGTTATAAAGCAGGTGCCTTGGATGCAGCAATGGATAGAGTAGAAGGCGATTTCATTGCTATATTTGATGCCGATTTTATCCCAGAACCTGATTTCTTGCAATTGACCATGCCATATTTCCAAGATGAAAAAGTTGGTGTGGTTCAAACTCGTTGGGGACACTTAAATAAAGATTACTCCATTTTGACTGAATTGCAAGCCTTTGGTTTGAACGGCCACTTTGCTATTGAACAAGGAGGTAGAAACTCAGCTGGTCATTTTATTAACTTTAATGGAACTGGCGGTATTTGGAGAAAAAAATGTATTGAAGATGCTGGTGGCTGGGAACACGATACATTAACCGAAGATTTGGACTTAAGCTACCGCGCGCAAATGAAAGGTTGGAAATTCCAATACTTGGAAGACGTGGTTTCTCCTGCCGAATTGCCAATTACTATGTCGGCACTTAAAAGCCAACAACACCGCTGGATGAAAGGTGGGGTTGAGTGCTTCAAAAAAATGTCGGGTCGTTTGTTGACAGCCAAAGGAGTTCGTTTTACAGACAGAATTCACGGTATTTCGCATTTGTTTAACTCTTCGATCTTTTTATTTATTCTTGTTGTGGCTATATTGAGCTTGTTAATTTTACAAGTAAAAGATAGTTTCTCTGATTTGAATGTCATCTTGCAGTTCATGGGAATCTTCATTCTCAGCACCATTTTCTTAATGGTTTACTATTGGTATTCGTTTAGAGATAGAACACCAGAGGGTAAAAAATCGTTTCCAAAATTTGCATGGCGTTTCTTGCAATTCTTGGTAATGTCTATGGGACTTTCAATCAACAACTCGGTTGCCGTAATTGAAGGTTACTTAGGAATCAAAAGTTCGTTTGTTCGTACACCTAAATTTAATATTGCTAAAAAATCTGAATTCAAGCAAAATAAATACGACAAGAAAAAAATCAATTTGGTAAGTGTTATCGAAGGTGTTTTGTCTGTTGTGTTTTTATTCACTGCCGTTCACAGAGCAGCTTATGGCGATTTAGGAATGGTGCCTTTTCACTTAATGTTGGGAATTGGTTATGGGGTTGTTTTCTACCACTCTGTTAAAGAAGTAAGAGAAGCAAATAAAGCTGCTAGAGGATAAGCTTTTTATAGTATTTTGATATTGTACCACTGATTGTTATAAAATCAGTGGTATTTTTTTGTCTCAATTAGGATTATTACACGATGATTCTTTCTACTAAATAGTTCAGAATTACCACTCGTCTTCTGTGCCGTTTTCCTGATTGTCTTTATCAATTAATTTTTGCCAGTTGTAGGTCAAATCTTCTGTGTCCTCCAAAATTTCTTTGTAATCATCAGGATGGATATCGTAATGCGCGATTTCTTCACCAGTATATTCTTCAATGGCTGTTAACAATTCTTTTTCAGAAGTTGAACAAAAACTAATGGCTTGACCATTTTTTTCACCACGTCCAGTTCGCCCACAGCGGTGCACATAGTTTTCTGGATCATCTGGAATATCGTAATTGATAACGTAGTCAACATTTGGAATATCAATCCCACGAGCAGATACGTCGGTGGTAATCAAAACCAAATTTTCACCTTTTCTAAATCGATCTAAAATTTGAAAACGCTCTTTTTGGTCTATGCCACCATGAATTTCTTCGGTTTCAATTCCCACTCGCTTCATTGCCGCCACAACGCGTGCGGCTCTTACTTTTGTGCGCACAAACACCAAAATACGTTTATCGGGATATTCTGCAAGAATGTTTTCTAAGAAAAAGCGTTTATCATCCATTTCAATAAAAGCAACGGCATGCTCCACCGATTTTGCTACTGGATTTTTGGGCGATATTTGTATGCGAATGGCATTTTTTACCACGTCATAGGCCAATGCTTTGATTTTTTTATCAATTGTTGCTGAGAAAAACAAGGTTTGACGTTTGTGTGGTATTTTCTTTAAAATATCGTGAATATCTTTGTTAAACCCTTTGGAAAGCATCAAATCGGCTTCGTCAAGAATTAAATGTTGCACTCCCGAAACATCTAAATGTCCTTGAGCAATCAAATCAAACATTCTACCAGGCGTTGCCACTAAAACATCCACACCACTTTTCAATTGCTTGATTTGAGCATCTTGCTCCACGCCACCAAACAACCCCATCACTTTCACACTTGTTTTTTTGCCTATAGTTTGAAAAACTTCGGCTATTTGTTGCGCCAATTCGCGGGTTGGAACCATCACCAAACAACGCACATTTCCTTTTGTATATTTTGATTTTTGGGCTAAAAAATGCAAGGTTGGAATTGCAAATGCAGCTGTTTTACCTGTTCCAGTTTGAGCAATTGCCATTACGTCTTCACCATCCAATATAGGTTTTATGGCTTTGTACTGAATGTCGGTTGCACGCACAAATCCCATTTCTTCCAATTGATCTTTGATGGCTTTATTGATGTTGTATTCTTTGAATTTCATGTGTTTTTGGATTGCTGATGGAAAATAAAACGACTCATCTTTTACTAATACAAAAGTATCAACTTTTTGGCATAAATTGATTTAATCGCAAATCATTCGGAATTTTTTAAACAGCTGAAATAGATTTTGTATATTTGTGACATGAAAAAGCAATTTTTAATATTGACTTTAACTGTGGCGTTTGTTTTTCTTGTTGACCTTGCTTTTGGTCAAGGATGTTCACAGTGTAAAATGGTTTCAGAACAATCTGGTGAGGCAGGTGAAGCGGCTTTTGCGTCCAATATCAACATTGGAATTTTGTTCTTGATGGCAATGCCTTACATTATTGTTTTTGCGGTGTTTAGAAAAAAATTATTCGCTTTTTTCAAAAGCTTTTTCTTTACTCCCAATCAATCATCCAAATAAACTCCTGTTTTCATGAAATACCTCATTGTTGGATTGGGAAATCCTGGTAGTGAATATGCAGAAACACGCCACAACATTGGTTTTAAAGTGTTGGATGCATTAGCAAAGGAATCAGCGGCTACGTTTAAATCCGATAAATTGGCTACTTGCACAGAAGTAAAATTCAAAGGACGCACATTGGTGTTGGTAAAACCTACAACATACATGAATTTATCCGGAAAAGCAGTAAACTATTGGATGCAAGCACATAAAATTCCCTTAGAAAACGTGCTGGTAATCACCGATGATATTGCCTTGCCGTTTGGTAAATTGCGTATGAAAGGCAAAGGAAGTGATGGCGGCCACAATGGTTTAAAAGATATTCAAGCGCAACTTAAAACACAAGAATATGCCCGTTTGCGCTTTGGGGTTGGAAGTGATTTTAACAAAGGTCGACAAGTAGATTATGTTCTTGGTGAATGGTCGGCAGAAGAAAAACAAACCATCGACGAACGCATTGCCCTTGCCATTGAATTTATCAAAGGATTTGCAACCATTGGACTGAACCAAACAATGTCCAACCTCAACAATAAATAAGCTTATTTTTTCTTTGTAGCTTTTGGCTTTGCTTTGGCACTAGCTT
Organism: Bacteroidota bacterium; assembly: GCA_029558435.1. Next base: position 18,266 of record JAKQEZ010000197.1, on the reverse strand, counting down.
TTGCTTTCGTTCCCGTTGATTTTTGATTTTTGCTGATTTCAACACAATCTTCATAGGTCAATTTTTCGGGCTCTGTTCCTTTTGGCAATTTGAAATTGTCTTTTCCAATCTTCAAATAAGCTCCAAAACGACCGTTCAATAATTGCATTGTTTCGTCTTCTGCAAACGTTTTGATAATTTTATTGGCATCTGCTTCTTGTTTTGCAACCAAAATTTCAACAGCTCTTTCAAACGTTATGGTCATTGGGTCTTCTCCTTTTGGAATAGATGCAAACACTTTTCCATGCTGAATGTATGGGCCAAAACGTCCCACGTTTGCTTTCACAACTAAGCCATCGTGCTCACCTAAAGAACGCGGAAGTTTAAACAAATCAATCGCCTCTTCTAATGTAATTGAATGGATAGATTGCTCGCGACGAAGTGAAGCAAATTGCGGTTTTTCACCATCTTCTTGTTCGTCACCAATTTGAATCATAGGTCCAAAACGACCAATGCGTGCAATGATTTTCTTACCACTTGTTGGATGAACACCTAATTCTCTTTCACCTGTTGCACGCTCAGAATGCTCCAACGTATCGGTAACATGAGAATGAAAAGGATTATAAAACTCATGAATCATCTTGGTCCACTCCTTCAATCCTTGTGCAATTTTATCAAATTGTTCTTCCACATCCGCAGTAAAATGATAATCCATGATGTTTGGAAAATGTTCTTCCAAGAAATCAGTAACCACCAAACCAATGTCAGTTGGAGATAATTTATTTTTTTCCTTACCAGTTGTTTCTGTTTTTACAACCGATTGAATACTACCATTTTTAAGCTCGTAAACCGTATATTTTCTTTCTTCGCCTTCCAATTCGCGTTTTTCAACATATCCACGTTTTTGGATGGTAGAAATTGTTGGTGCGTAGGTAGAAGGACGGCCAATTCCTAATTCTTCTAATTTTTTTACCAAAGAAGCTTCCACATAGCGAGATGGTGGACGAGTAAAACGTTGCGTAGCGATAATACTATCTGTTTTCAACAATTCACCAACTTCTACACTTGGCAACAAGCCTTCTGTGTTTTCATCCTCTTCATCGTCCAAAGAAGATTCAATATAGACACGTAAAAAACCATCAAACTTAATAACCTCCCCTTTTGCAGTAAAATGTTGTGCAATTTTATCTGTTTCAATGGTAATGGTTGTTCGTTCCAATTCAGCATGACTCATTTGCGATGCAATGGCACGTTTCCAAATTAAATCATACAAGCGGTCTTCGTCTTTTCCTAAATCAATGGAATGTGCAGCAAAATTGGTTGGGCGAATAGCTTCGTGCGCTTCTTGTGCACCTGATGAAGCAGTTTTGTATTTAGTTGGATTCGAATAACTTGCTCCGTAACTTTTCACCACTTCATTTTTAGCTCCTTCAATTGCAGTGTCGGATAAATTAACCGAATCCGTTCTCATATACGTAATGAACCCTGATTCATATAGTTTTTGAGCAACAGTCATTGTGCGCGAAACCGAGAAACCTAATTTCAAACTGGCTTCTTGTTGCAAGGTAGATGTAGTAAATGGTGCAGCCGGTTTTTTAGTAGCCGGTTTTTTCTGCACATCAGCCACTTTAAATTGAGCGTCTTTGCAGTTCTCCAACAACGTTTCTGCTTCTTTTTCTGATTTTAATTGTGTAGAAAGTTCCGATTTAATTTTACCATTCTTTGTGGTGAAATTTCCATTCACACGGTAGAATGAATTCACAGAAAATTTTTCAATCTCACGTTCTTTTTCTACAATTAATTTAACAGCTACCGATTGCACGCGACCAGCAGAAAGACTTGGGCGCACTTTTTTCCATAATACTGGTGAAAGTTCAAACCCCACAATTCTATCCAACACCCTGCGAGCTTGCTGAGCGTTTACCAATTCTTGATTAATTTGACGTGGATTTTCAATAGCTTTTAATATAGCAGGTTTTGTGATTTCGTTAAAAGTAATGCGTTTTGTTTCTTTTTTTGAAAGATTCAACGCTTCGTATAAATGCCAAGAAATAGCTTCTCCCTCACGGTCCTCATCGGTTGCTAGCCATACAACATCTACTTCTTTTACCAATTTTTTTAAATCCGAAACCACCGTTTTTTTATCAGATGATACTTCGTATGATGGAGTAAAGTTGTTTTCAATATCGATGGCAAGCCCTTTTTTTGCTAAATCTCTTACATGTCCGAAACTGGATTTTACAATAAAATCTTTTCCTAAATAACCTTCAATTGTTTTTGCTTTTGCAGGTGACTCAACGATAACCAGATTTTTTGCCATAGTAAGAAATTTAAACTCAATTGGAATGCAAAACTACGTATAAATCTTTTGAAAATTAAAAAATATATTTCAATTCAATAAAAAATAACAATGCAAACAACTGTTTATCTGTAAGATAAATACTATTAATAAATAGTGTAAAAATCAAATTGATTATAGGAAATTTCAATTAAAGAAGAATTTTCAACCGTTTAATCAATAAAAGGTGTTATTCAAGAAATAGCCATGAAACATAAATATAAATCTCTTAACTTTACCTCATTCAACTTTAATTTTATTACTACATAAATTAAAAAAGAATAGGCAGTTTGATAAAGCTATTTTATGAAAAGATGAATTAAATCACTTGATGTATAAAAAAGTTTTATAATTTTAACCAAAATTTTTGTTAAATATGAAAAGAATATTACATGTAATTGGAGTGGTTTTGGCAGGAACTTTTGTTGCAAATGCGCAGCAATTCTCTTGTGCTACAGATCATTACTACCATCAATTAGTACAACAAGATCCTTCTATAGTTAAGGATTTAGAAAACTTGATTGCAAATGGAGTGGCTGAAAAAGCAGATGAAGATTCTACAACAATATTCACTATTCCAGTTGTGTTTCACGTTTTGCACCAAAATGGAGCAGAAAACATACCTGATGCCAACATCATTGATCAAATCAATATCTTGAACAGAGATTATATGACTTTGAATGCTGATACAAGTTTAGTAATCCCACAATTTCAAGGTAAAATTGGAAAAGCAAAAATTCAATTCAAATTAGCTGCTTATGATCCTTGGGGAAATTGTACAAATGGTATCGACCGTATTTATACACATGAAACATCCAATGGTGGAGCATACTCAAAAGTAAACCAATGGGACCGTTCAAAATACTTAAATATATGGGTTGTAAAGGCAATGCCAGAAGTTAGTGGTGCTGCAGGTTATGCTTTGTATCCAACAGCAGTAAACGGTTATGCTTATTGGATGGATGGAATTATGATTTTATATAACTATGTTGGTTCATTATCTCCAAGTTCTGTGTATAACTCAAGAGCTATAACTCACGAGGTAGGTCACTGGTTAGCATTACCACATGTTTGGGGTGATAACAACGATCCTGGAGTTGCATGTGGTGACGATGGTATAGATGACACACCTATGTCAAAAGGATATAACTTCTGTCCAACAGACACAAATGCTGCAAAAATTTGTAATCCAAACATTGTAGAAAACTACCAAAACTATATGGAGTATTCTTACTGTTCGCACCATTTTACAAAAGGACAAGTGAAAGTAATGCGCCGTGCATTGCAAGGAAATGATGGTTTGAGAAGTAATTTGATTACTCCTGCAACTCACGCAGCAACAGGAATCGACTTAACAAGTGCTCCAGTTTGTATCCCAACACCAGACATTAAAGCTGATAAAATTTTTACGTGTGTTGGTGAAACAGTACAATTTACTGATCAATCTTTTAACGGACCTGTGACTTTCCGTGAGTGGACTTTTGAAGATGCTACTCCAGCAACTAGCACAAGCGCCAATCCATCAGTTGTTTTCAATACTTTCGGTCGTAAAAAAGTAACGTTGAAAGTAGGAAATGCATCAGGTGAAGTAACTAAAGTATTTGACAAGTTTATTGATGTTCAAGATTCATGGGCAGCATGGATTGGTCCTAAATCATTTGACTTAGAACCAGCAACTCAATACCAACAATTAAGATACCACAACGATGGTAATAACTATAGCGAGTTTGTACCTGTAAATGTTGGTTATAACAGTAACCGTTCATTAAAATTAACTGTTTACAACCCTTCTGTTGCTAATGCATTACCAGGTTCAGAAGAATCTCGTTACTACAACCGCTTGAGTGGCCAAAAAGATGCTATCGTTACCGCTGGCTATGATTTAACACACACTTCTGGGGTTACCTTCTCTTTTGATTATTCATACGCAACAAATGCTATCCAAAGCGCTGATATTACAGAGCAAATTCGTGTGTATTATTCAAGAAACTGTGGGGAAACATGGATCCCTCTTGGAAACACCAACCAAAGTACAATTAAAGGAACAACTTTAACTTCTGCTGGTTATGCAGGTGGTGGTGATTTTACTCCAACTTCTGCAAGTGACTGGGGTCATTATTCACAAAGTTTCAATGCAACTTCTCTTGATACAAGAACACGTTTCAAAATTGAGTTTACAGCATCTGACTTCTCAAGTAACTTATACATCGACAATATCAATGTAAATGGTACTTTAGGATTGGTTGATGATTTCACAAGCGAACACGAATTGGTAATTTCTCCAAACCCTGTAGCTTCTGGAAATGATTTGAATATTCAATATGTTGCTGGTAACGAGCCTGTAACATTTACTTTAAGAAACTTGCAAGGTGAAGTAATTTCTACTGTAGTTAGAAACGAAGTAAACCAACCTGTTTCTTTCGGAATGGAAATTTCAAACAATATCGCTGCATCTTACTATTTGTTAGAAGTAAGTTCAACTTCTGCTAAAACAATTAAGAAAATTGCAGTTATCAAATAACAAAGATTTTTAAATGTAAAAAGAGCTGTTTCATTACGAAACAGCTCTTTTTTTGTGGTATTTTTTCTAAACCATTAGGCGCGCTTAACTATCCTTCAATATTTCTATCCAAGTCTTTAATAAATAAGGCGATCTCTGAAATAATTTGAGCTTTACGTTCTTCTTTTGGTTCAGGATTTTCAAGATACTCTTTCAAATGCCATTGTGCTTCTAAAATATGACGTTCTTCAATTTCGCCGGGCATGTTTTCTAAAATCGTTAAACAATCCAACGCCTCTAAGAAATCACCTTCACAAGCAATTAAAACAAAATCTGGTAAATAATTCGTGTAATCCAACGGTGAATTCCAAATGGTAGAAAGCAACATCTGACGCACAGGTAAATAGTCATCATTACGCAATATGGCTATCATCGCTTCTACAGATGAAGAATCTTTTAAACTCGATAAGATCTCTAAAATTTCTTTCTGAAACAACTTAGTTTCTGCATCTTTTTGTAGCAATTGCACCAACGGCTCAATCACGGTTGAATCGCCATCAGCTTTTAAACCATTCAACGCTTTTTTCACTTGCTTTTCATCTGTTGATGCTAACAATTCTACGATTTGTTTTACTTTCACGGTGTTCTCAATTTGTTACCGCAAAGTTACTTATACTCTTTCACCTAACATAAATAAAAATCACTAAATTTGTCGCTATGGAAAAAGTAACACCGTATATACCAAAAAATAAAGTTAGAATTGTTACAGCTGCGTCTCTATTTGATGGACACGATGCTGCAATTAATATCATGCGCCGTATTATTCAAGCTACAGGTTGCGAAGTTATTCACCTAGGACACGACCGCTCGGTTGAAGAAGTGGTGGATTGTGCCATCCAAGAAGATGCACAAGCTATTGCAATGACGTCCTATCAAGGTGGGCACTTAGAGTATTTCAAATACATGTATGACTTATTGAAACAAAAAGGTGCACCTCATATTAAAATTGTTGGTGGAGGTGGTGGAACCATCCTTCCGTCTGAAATTAAAGAATTGGAAGAATACGGTATCACCCGCATTTATCACCCAGACGATGGTCGTGCTTTGGGATTGCAAGGTATGATTAATGAAGTGGTTGAATTGTGTGATTTCCCAACAGGTCAAAACCTGACAGACGAAGTTTCAAAGTTGAAAGATAAACACGTACCTGCTATTGCAAAATTGATTTCTGCTGCTGAAAATTTCCCAGAAGAATCAAAAGCAGTTTTTGCTCAAATTCATGAACTAGCAGCGCAACATCAAGTGCCTGTACTTGGAATTACAGGAACTGGTGGTGCTGGTAAGTCTTCTTTAGTGGATGAATTGGTGCGCCGTTTCTTAATTGATTTTCCAACCAAACAAATTGCAGTAGTTTCCATCGACCCGTCTAAAAGAAAAACGGGTGGAGCTTTGTTGGGCGATCGTATCCGTATGAATTCGATTAAAAACGAACGAGTTTACATGCGCTCATTGGCTACACGTCAATCCAATTTGTCGGTTTCTAAATATGTTCCCGAAGCGTTGGCGGTGTTAAAAGCAGCCAATTATGATTTAATCATCCTAGAAACATCTGGGATTGGTCAGTCGGATACAGAAATTATGGATTTCTCAGATGCTTCACTCTACGTAATGACGCCAGAATATGGGGCTGCTACACAGTTGGAAAAAATTGACATGTTGGATTTTGCCGATGTGATTGCCTTGAATAAGTTTGATAAACGTGGTGCTTTGGATGCATTGCGCGATGTGCGTAAACAATACCAACGCAACCACAATCTTTTTGATTTGCCAGTTGATACCATGCCTGTTTATGGTACAATCGCTTCTCAATTCAACGACCCAGGTATGAACTCTTTGTACAAAGTGGTAATTGAAAAAGTAAAAGAAAAAACGGGTGCAGATTTGAATTCAACGTTTCAAGTAACCAAAGAAATGTCGGAGAAAATTTATGTGATTCCACCCGACCGCACACGTTACTTATCAGAGATTTCTGAAAACAACCGTTCCTACGATAAATGGGTCAACCAACAAGTTGAAGTTGCCGATAAATTGTATGGTTTAAACACATCCATTGAAGCTTTAAAACAATCAAAACTAGATGATAAAGATCGTTTAATCAAAGGATTGCAAGAAGCTTTTGAATTAGAAAAATTAAATTTCGACCCTAAAAACTGGGCAATAATTGAAAATTGGGCAACCAAAAAAGATAAATACAAACAACCAAAATTTGAATTTAAAGTTCGTGATAAGGTGTTAACGTTGGATACACACACCGAATCATTGTCGCACACACAAGTGCCAAAAGTAGCTTTACCTAAATTCAAATCGTGGGGAGATATTTTACGTTGGAACTTGCAAGAAAATGTTCCGGGCGAGTTTCCTTATACTTCTGGATTGTTTCCATTTAAACGTGAGGGAGAAGACCCAACACGTATGTTTGCTGGAGAAGGAGGACCGGAGCGTACAAACAAACGTTTTCACTACGTATCATTGGGAATGCCAGCAAAACGCCTTTCAACAGCATTTGACTCGGTAACATTGTATGGAAATGACCCTGCAACTCGTCCCGATATTTACGGTAAAATTGGTAACTCTGGTGTTTCTATTTGTTGTTTGGACGATGCTAAAAAATTGTATTCAGGATTTGATTTAACGCATCCACTAACATCTGTTTCTATGACCATCAACGGTCCGGCACCTATGCTGTTAGGATTTTTCATGAATGCGGCAATCGACCAAAATTGTGAAAAATACATTAAAGAAAATGGCTTAGAAGCAGAAGTTGAAGCTAAAATTGAAGCTATTTATAAGAAAAAAGGAGTAGCTCGCCCTCGTTACCAAGGTGAATTGCCTGAAGGAAACGATGGTTTAGGTTTGATGTTACTCGGCGTTACAGGTGATCAAGTGTTACCAAAAGACGTTTATGAGCAAATTAAAGCTACTACTTTAAAATCTGTTCGTGGAACGGTTCAAGCAGATATTTTAAAAGAAGATCAAGCGCAAAATACGTGTATTTTCTCAACCGAATATGCGTTGCGTTTAATGGGTGATGTACAAGAATATTTTATTCAAAAAGGAGTGCGTAACTTTTATTCTGTTTCCATTTCGGGTTACCACATTGCAGAGGCAGGTGCCAATCCAATTACTCAATTAGCATTTACGTTGGCCAATGGATTTACGTATGTGGAATATTATTTGTCACGTGGAATGGATATCAATGAATTTGGTCCAAATTTATCGTTTTTCTTTTCCAATGGTATCGACCCAGAATATGCAGTTATTGGGCGTGTAGCCAGAAGAATTTGGGCAAAAGCTTTGGATAGAAAATACGGTGCAGATGCCCGTTCACAAATGTTGAAATACCACATTCAAACTTCTGGTCGTTCATTACATGCGCAAGAAATTGATTTCAACGATATTCGTACCACATTGCAAGCTTTGTATGCGATTTACGACAACTGTAACTCGTTGCACACCAATGCTTATGATGAAGCTATTACAACACCAACTGAAGAATCGGTTCGTAGAGCAATGGCTATTCAGTTGATTATTAACCGTGAGTTGGGATTGGCTAAAAACGAAAATCCATTGCAAGGTTCATTCATCATTGAAGAATTAACGGATTTAGTGGAAGAAGCCGTATTGACTGAATTTGACCGCATTACGGAACGTGGAGGGGTGCTTGGAGCAATGGAAACCATGTATCAACGTGGAAAAATTCAAGAAGAATCGTTGTATTACGAAATGTTGAAGCATACGGGAGAGTTTCCTATCATTGGGGTAAACACGTTTTTGAGTTCCAAAGGTTCGCCAACCGTTGTTCCTAAAGAAGTTATTCGTGCAACAGAGGAGGAAAAACAATACCAAATTGAGATGTTGAACAACTTGCACCAAGGAAATAAAGCCCAAACAGAAGAAGGTTTAGCAAAAGTGCAAGAAGCAGCTATTCAAAATAAAAATATCTTTGAAGTATTGATGGAAACTTGTAAAACAGCATCGTTGGGTCAGATTACCAACGCCATGTTTGAGGTGGGTGGTCAGTACCGTAGAAATATGTAATTTTTAAGCAACAACAAGGCAAGAATTGCAACAAATGAAAGTAAATACAACACTTGGTTTTCTTTTTTTGGTAATTCTTGCTACAAGTTGTGCTTCCATCAAACCCACTGCGCCCGATTTTTTGAAAGAACAACAACAGATGCCTTCAACTTCGGTGAGCAATCAAATTGTTGTGCCTTTAGAAGTAAACCTATCCGGTTTGGTGAAAGAAGCAGAAAACAGTGTGCCTGCAGTAATGAAAGGTGGCGATTATCCGTGCAGTGGTGTGCGCTATTCTTATGAGTTTTACAAAGATAAATTCCAAATTACTGCCGATAAACAAGTCATTACCTCTAAACTAAACGGCTCTTATTGGATTAAGATGAATTATTGTGCCGGTTGCACGGGCTTGTTTGGCGATCAAAATTGCATTTCTCCAGTTATTCCGTTTTCGTGTGGTGTTAATGAAACCAAACCATCCGTAGAAATAGTTCTTTCAACTAAAATTGGCATCACAAAAGACTATGCACTCACTGCCACCACAAAAATTGACAAAGTAGAGCCCATCCATCCATGTAAAGTAACCGTTTTTAGATTCGATGCAACTGGCGAAGTGATGAAACGCGTAACAGCCGTTGTAGAATCCGAAGCCAAAGAAATGGATAAAAAATTGGGAGAAATTCAATTTAAAAATGAATCCGAAGCATTTTGGAAACAACTCAACCAAAGTTTTAAAATCCCCAATTTAGGTTTTTTGCATGTGCAACCAAAAGCAATTTCTATTGTAAAACCACGCTTTGAAAACAATAAATTGTATTCGGCATTGCTTTTAAATTGCACTACGTTTATTAATCAAGAGGAAAAAAATAGCGCAACAAGTAAATTGCCCGAATTGCAAGTTGTTTCCAGCACGCCCAAAGATACTTTTGAAGTGTTTACCGATATTACCTTGGATTACGACTCTTTATCCCAGCTTATGACCACTCAATTGGGTGGTAAAACGCTGGAATTGCGCAATAAACAATTTGTTTTTACCAAGTTTGATGTCAATCCCTTGCCCGATAATCGCATTGTGATTGGCGTGCATTTTGATGGTTCAAAAAATGGCATTTTATATCTAAAAGGACAACCTGTTTTTGACAACAACACAAAAGTTTTTAGTTTAACGGCAATTGAATACGATATTGAAACAAAAAGTTCACTCATTAAATTTGCCGATTGGTTGTTTAGCAAAAAAATAACCGATGAATTGCAAAAAGCGAGTACGGTTGATTTTAAATCCGATTTTGAAAAATTAAAAGCCGAAATCAATCAAAATTTAAAACGAAAAATTGGCGATTATACGCTCAGCGGTAAAGTGCACGATGCAAAAGTGCACAACATCTATGTGGATTTAAACCATTTGTTTTTACGAACAGGCGTAACTGCCAATTTAAAAGTGACTGATTAAAATCATTGTTTTTCCACTATAAATACCTTATTTTTACAGCAAATTTTTAGAAGATGAAAAATTATTTAACAATTATTGCTACTGCATTCCTATTCGTTGCTTGTAACGGAAAACAACAAGAAGATACTACTGCACCAGAAGTTGTTTATTCTAAATTTGGAACAGAAATTACCCCCGATAAAGCCATTTCGAAAGCAGAAATGCTAGAAATGTATAAAAGCATGAAAGAGGGTGATACCGTAAAGGTGAAATTTCAATCTGAAATTTTAGATGTTTGTCAGAAAAAAGGATGTTGGATGACCATGGATTTGGATGAAGAAAATGAAGTGTTTGTTCAGTTTGCCGATTATGGTTTTTTTGTTCCTAAAAATGCCGCAAATCACAATGGAATTGTAGAAGGAAAGGCATTTGTGAGCATTACCAGTGTTGACGATTTGAAACATTATGCCAAAGATGCAGGTAAGTCGCAAGAAGAAATAGACGCTATCACCGAACCTGAATTTTCTTACTCTTTTATGGCGGATGGTGTTTTATTGGATGAAAATCTAGCTTCAAAATCGAAATAAAATGAAAGCATTTTATTGGCTCTTTTTTGGTTTGTTGCTTGCAAGTTGCAACGAAAAAACGCAAAACGTTGAGGAAAATTCGTCCAAACAATCACCCTTTGAAATGTACAAAATTTCTGAAATGGCAGCATTGATGGAAAAAATGTACACCAACAACCAAGCAATCAAACAAAAAATTGAGCAAGGAAACACCGATTTGGGCGTTTTTCCGGAAGAATACAAAACCATCCACGTTGCCACCTTGACCGATCCTTCGGATAGAGATGATTTTTTTAATGAACACGCCAAAAAGTTCATAGCAGCGCAAGAGCTTGTTTTTAGTGAATCAACCCGTCAAAAAGAAAATTTCAACAATATGGTAGATGCCTGCATTGCGTGTCACCAAAAAAAATGTGGCGGACCCATCGTTAGAATTAAGAAATTGTACATTAAATAAGTCCCTATGTTCTTTGATTTTTTAAGCCGTCTGCAAGCCAATAACAATCGGGAGTGGTTTGAAGCCAATAAAAAACAATATGAACAAGCAAAATCGGAAGCAGCACAAATTTTTGAACGCATTTATGCAGAATTGATTCAATTGGATGCGTTTGAAAAATTAAAAATGTATAGCATTTACCGCGATGTACGCTTTTCACACGATAAAACGCCCTATAAAAACCATTTCAGTGCCATTTTTATGCGTCGTCAACCGCACAACAGAGGGAGTTTTTATGTACATTTAGAACCTAATAACTCCTTTATTGGTGCAGGATTTTGGGGGCCCGAAAAAGAAGATTTATTGCGCATTCGCCAAGCAATAGAAATAGAAGACGATCTTGAAAACATTCTCAAACAAAAAGAATTAACAACATCTTTTGGTGCAATGATGGGTGAGGCAGTAAAATCGGCTCCCAAAGGTTTTGATAAAGAGCATCCTCGTATTCACTTAATTCGTCACAAACAATTTATTTTCAAAAAATCATTTGCAGATAATTGGGCGCTTCAACCAGATTTTGCACAACAAGTGGCTGCTGATTACAGGATTTTACAACCATTTTTTCAGTACATGACCGATGTGTTAACCACTGATGCTAATGGTGAACCCCTATTTTAAGGTTGCGGTTTTACTTCTTTTTTCTTCAACGTTAATTTCACTTCGCCTTGATGAAATTTAGGAAAATGAGTTCCTGGCTCAAATTGTAGTCCCATCAAGTAGTTGTATATGCGCACATCAAGTGGAATGGAAACTTTTATTGATTTATTACCATTGATTTTAGCACTGGTTACCTTTCCATTTATATCAACAGAAATGGTGTAATATACCTCGCCAACCGATGATTCATACATCGTAAAATCAGATGGAGTAGTTAATTTCCGCCCATCTTTTGCCAAATCGCCACCAACAACTTGCGAAAACGATACAAAAGAAAATACCAAGCTGAGTGCCACTAAAAAAGTTGTTTTCATTTTTTAAATTTTCTCGAAGATACGAAATCCAAATACAAGCATTCCTTCGTTTCAAAAAAATAATTAACATTGTAACAAACAATATTAATGCTATGGATTATCCTGCTTCAGAATTAGTACTAGACAGCCAAAACCGAGTGTATCACCTTGGAATTTCTCCTGAAAATTGTGCACACAAAATAATTTTAGTTGGCGATCAAGACCGAGTTGCCTTGGTTAGTTCCTTTTTTGACACCATTGAATTTACCCATCAACACCGCGAGTTTGTAACCCACACAGGCACGTATAAAGGAAAAAGAATTACGGTGCTTTCAACAGGCATAGGCACCGATAATATTGACATTACTGTTAATGAATTAGATGCATTGGCCAATATTAATTTAAAAAATCGAACAAAAAAATCAAACCACACAGCGTTGGAATTGGTGCGTATTGGTACATGTGGAATTTTACAACCAACCATACCTGTACATTCCTACATTTTAAGTGAAGCTGCTTTGGGGTTGGATAATGTGGCTCATTTTTATAATGTTCCTTTTTCAGAAAATGAAATTCAAGAATGCACCAAAATAGAACATCATTTAGGTCTCCCTGAAAAAGTAAAACCCTATTATATTGAAGCAGCAAAAGAATTGGTCGAAAAATTTAGTTCACCAGCAACCAAGAACGGTATTACCATAACTAGCAGTGGTTTTTATGGACCACAAGGCCGACAATTAAACCTATCAACAAAAACAACCCAATTAAACGAGCGTTTAACCAATTATGCCTCATCCGATTTAAAAGTTGTCAATTTTGAAATGGAAAGTTCGGCACTATTTGCTTTGTCCAAAGCCTTGGGACATAAAAGCACTACCATTTGTTTAGGTATTGCTAACCGTCCGAAATTAGAATTTTCTAAAGATTATTCTGAACCAATGAACGCCTTAATTGTATATGTTTTAGAGAGAATATAAGTAGGAAAAACCGCAATTTGAATAGAATAAAAGAAAGATAAAACAGAAAAACATACGTTTTAGTTACGAAATTGTACCGAAAAATAAAAAAAAGTTACTGTTCAGGTGTAGATGTGTTATTTTTCAAATCATTTTATTAAGTTTGCGGTTAAAACTAAATTTAAAAACTTAAAAATTTTATTATGAGTGGTAAAAAATCAGCAGGAGGATTCTCTGCACTAATGGGAGCAATTGCTATTGTAATTGCAGTAATCGCGGGTATTTTAATTTACAAATTTATTTTTGGTAACCCAGCAAACTTCGTGGATAACAATCCAGAAAACGAACCTTTACAAGGAAATTTCTTAGGAATTATCTACAAAGGAGGTTTCATCGTACCAATGTTGGTTGCAATCAACTTAATCGTTGTAATCTTTACAATTGAGCGTTTTGTTACTTTAGGAAAAGCAAAAGGTAAAAACAGCTTAAATGTATTTGTAGAAAAAGTGAAAGCAGCATTAGCTGGAGGGAACATTGCAGAAGCAAGAGAATTGTGTGAAGCACAAAAAGGTTCTTTGGCAAATGTAGTTGTTGCTGGTTTGGATAAATATGAATTGATGGCTAACGAAACATCAATGAACAAAGAACAAAAAATTGAAAGCGTTAAAAAAGAATTGGAAGAAGCAACTTCTTTGGAAATGCCAATGTTGACTAAAAACTTATCTGTTATTTCAACAACAGCTTCTATTTCGGTATTAGTTGGTTTGATTGGTACGGTATTGGGGATGATCAAAGCGTTTGCGGCGATGTCACACGGTGCACCAGATACAGCACAGTTAGCAACAGGTATCTCTGAAGCCTTGATTAACACGGCGTTGGGTATTACAGGTTCTACAGTTTCTATCATCTTCTTCAACATGTTCTCAACTAAGATTGACCAAATGACACACAGCATGGATGAAGCAAGTTTTACAATTGTTCAAGACTTCTCAAAATCTGTAAAATAATTCATTAACGGAAAAATAAAATAAAATGGCAAAAGCTAGCAAACCAAAAGGCGCCCCTGCGATTGACATGACACCAATGGTGGACTTGGGGTTCTTGCTGGTTACATTCTTTATGCTTGCGGCTAATTTCCGTTCAGATGAAGTAGTTCAGGTGGATACACCATACAGTATTTCAGAAATGACAATTCCTGAAAACGTGGTGATGATTACTGTTGACAAAGGAGGTAGAGTATTTTTTGGAATTTCAGGCAAACCCGAAGCAAAAGAAAATTTGCTAAAACGTATGGCTGCAAAATACAAAGTCCCTTTTTCTCAAGAACAAATTGAGAAATTTGGAATTCTAACTGATTTTGGATGTAGTATGCAGGAAATGCCGGCATTCTTAGATATGTCCAGCGACGATAGAAAAAGATTAGTTGCAGAAGGCAAAACAATGGCTATCCCTACGGATTCAACCAACAACCAATTGAAAGATTGGATTAATTTCGGAAATATCGAAATGTTAGCAGTTGGTGAAAAAGCTTATTATGAAGCGAAAGACAAGGGATTCGATCCAAACATTAATGAATTTAAACCAAAATTCATTTTGAAAGTGGATGGAAAAGCAGAGTATGTTTATGCAAAAAAAGTAATAGAAACATTTCGTGATTTGAACATTAACAACCTTAACTTTGTTACTGGGTTAAAAGCAGATCCGAGAAAATCTCAATAAGAAATGGCACAAATTGTAGATGCAGGAGGCGGAGACGGCAAAGGTAAAAAGAAAGCCAAGAAAGGCACACCAATGATGGACATGACTCCAATGGTGGACTTGGCATTCTTATTGCTTACTTTCTTCGTAATGACATCCACTTTCAGTAAACCAAAAGTTATGAGTTTGGTTTACCCGGCAAAACCGGATCCGAAAGCGGAAAAAACAGAACAAAAAATTAACAATGCCGTTACTTTTTTGTTGTCCAACGATAGAATATTCTACTATCAGGACCAATTCTACCCAGAGGGAAATGCTGCTGGAAAACCAGCTACTCAATTAGAGGAAACAGATTTTAGTCCTCAGGGAGTAAGAAAATTACTTACAGACTTGAACCGTTTTGTACTTGAGAAAAAAGCAGGTTATGATAGACAATTAAAAAGCAAAGAAATCGCTGATTCAACTTATCTTCGTTTAATGAGACAAGCGAAAAGTGATAACGCAGCTTTAAAAGTGTTGATTAAAACCGATGATAAAGCAACTTGCAATAATTTTATTGACTTAGTAGATGAATTAAAAATTGCTGACATCGGGGTAATTGCACCAGTTGACATCTCTGCTGATGAATTCAAGTTAGTTAAAGCTAAAACAGATAAATAATTTACTATGGGAATTATATTTGTAATCGTAGGAATTGTGTTGTTTGTTTCTTTGTATGATTATTTTACATCAAGAAGCTGGCAACAAGTAACTTCTACAACTCGAAACGATATCGTTTTTAGCGATAGAAATAAAGAGTTTGGAGCCTATGAAATCAGAAAAAATTACGACCGAAATTTAATTTTGATTTTGTTTGGTGTAGTTGCAACAATTGGCCTTGTTTATGGAACGTATTTGTTTATCAAATCGTTGCCAGAAGAAGAAGTGGAGTTGCCACCAGTAGACACAACATTGTTTACTATCGAAGCACCACCCTTGGATGAAGAAGTTCCACCACCACCACCAATTGAAGAGGAAATTCCTGTTCAAATGGAAAAAACAGTTGAGTTTTTACCTCCTGTTGTAACGGATGAACAAGTGGATACTCCTCCACCAATTCAAGAAGCAATGACAGATACCAAAGCTTCAACAACAACAAATGATAAAGAAACGGAAACATTCTTACCTCCACCTGTTCAAGAGAAAAAACAAGTGGAAGAAAAAGAAGAAATCTTAACATTCGTTGCCGAAGAAGCTTCTTTCCCTGGAGGAACTGCTGAAATGATGAAATACTTGGCAAAAAACATCAAGTATCCAGAAGTAGCAATTCAAGCTGGAATTCAAGGTAAAGTAACGTTGCGCTTCGTAGTTGGTAAAGACGGAAACATTGAAAATGTAACAGTAGCTAGAGGTGTTCCAGGTTGTCCTGAGTGTGACAAAGAAGCAGTTCGTGTTGTAAAAAGCATGCCTAACTGGAAGCCAGCTAAAAATGATGGTAAAGTTGTAAAAAGTTATTTCAACTTGCCTGTAACATTTAAACTTCAATAAAAATTTTTAAGTTTTACAATATAAATCCCTAATTCAAATTGAGTTAGGGATTTTTTTGTTTTATCAATTAACAGGTAAAGTTATCAATGTATTAAATACGTTCAAATTCATTAACAATTCCCTGAATTTTAGAGAGGCTTTTTGTGATTAAACCTGGATTCACCGTTCTTATTTTCTACGTCGCTCATCCTTGAAAATTACGACGGTATAAACTTCTCATCCCAGATTATATCACACAAAAAAAGAGTAAGAAACTTTTAAAATATATTTTGAACTGGGATTTTAGAACCCAGTAAGACCGACGTGCAGTGGATAAAAAAGCTACTCGCTTGGTCGCTCGTTTTTTTATTTTTTCCTCCTCCCACTTTTGAAAGTGAACTTTCTGTTGGGATTTTAGAACCCAGTAAGACCGACGTGCAGTGGATAAAAAAAGCTACTCGCTTAGTCGCTCGTTTTTTTTATTTTCCTCCTCCCACTTTTGAAAGTGAACTTTCTGTTGGGATTTTAGAACCCAGTATGACCGACGTGCAGTGGATAAAAAAAGCTACTCGCTTAGTCGCTCGTTTTTTTATTTTCCTCCTCCCACTTTTGAAAGTGAACTTTCAATGTGGTTTGTGACTAGTCCTAAATAACCGATACAGATTATTAAGACAAAAATAATTAATTATATCCCAGTAAAGACGTCTTTACTGGGATATTTGTTTTTATAAGTTCTTATTTTAATTTGATTTTGTAGATGCATTTGCTCTGGAGTCTGGTAAAAACATGAATAATGAGGTCTTTTGTTATTATAAATCTCAATACTATTTTTTACTAATTTTTCCATTGTTTCTATTGTACATGTATTTTTATAGCCAATAAATTCATTCTTTAAAATCCCATTTATACGCTCTGCAATAGCGTTTGCATAGGGATCATAAGATTCAGTCATACTACATTTCATTTTTGATTTTTTTAATTTTTCTTGATATTCATTACTGCAATATTGAAGTCCTCTGTCTGAATGATGTGTAACGACATTGTTTTTGTATATTCTATTTTTATTTGCCATTTTAAGGGCACGAAGTGAGCCTTTTACATCCAAACTATTTGACAAATCATAGCCAACTATTTTTTTTGAATAGGCATCGGTGATTAAAGCTAAATACATTGGATTTTGTCTATTTCCAACATAAGTGATATCCGATACCCATATTTGTTCTGGGTGCTCTGGCACAACATTTTCAATTAAATTCTTATGCTTTCTAAAGCGGTGATGTGAGTTAGTAGTGATATGATATCTTCGACTTGGCATTATTAACATGTGATTTGCTTTTAAGATTTTAAAGAGCATGTCTCGACCCACACCTAATTCTTTTAACTCCTTTTGCATAAGAAAATACATCTTTCTAGTTCCTATTTTTGGCATCTGCACACGAATGTTTTCAACTAGTTCTATGACCTGTGCTGCCCTAGATTTCTTTCGAATTACAGATTGTTTTCTTCGATAATAGACCTGTCTATTTACCCCGAACAATTCACAGGTAGCAATTAAGCTTTCTTTGTATTCTTCTCGGTAGAAGTCAATTGTTCGGGTAAGGAGTTTTTTCTGATGGAGATATTGTATTCCCGTTCTGCTATATCAATCATCATGTCAAAAATAATAGCTTTTTTATCTGCTCTTTCAACTTGATGCTCGAGCAAAGCTTTTTGTTTCTCTAGAAGCTTAACTTTTGCTTCTAACTCCATTATTCGTTGATTATTTGTTTTT
>JAKQEZ010000625.1 GCA_029558435.1 Bacteroidota bacterium | reverse complement strand
GGACAAGGAAACCCAAGTGATTGTTGAGGTGGAACAAAAAGAAACTGCTTTGTCGCCATCGGTTGCATTGCATTTGTATCGCATATTGCAAGAAACCATCAACAATGCTTCAAAATATGCCAATTGTAAAACGTTAACACTACATATTGCACCTCACATGGTGGTGGTTCAAGATGATGGACAAGGATTTGATGAAACCATTGTTAGCAAAGGTTATGGTTTACAAAATATTAAACAACGGGTGGAAGAATTGAACGGTACCATTCATTTTCATTCGGAAATTGGCAAAGGCACTTCCATTGAAATAAAATTTTAAGTTATGAATGAACATCAACCAAAAATACCGCTTCAATTGTCATTTTTTGATAAAATTTTGATAGGAGTTGGCGCTGCAATAATTGTTGTAACTTGGATATACATTGGCATGATTTACATGCAATTGCCCGATATTGTGCCTACTCACTACAATTTTAAAGGCGAAGTGGACGGTTATGGTGGTAAAAGCACGTTGATTGTTTTGCAAGTTGTGGCAACTGTTCTATTTATTGGATTACACACGCTCAATAAATTTCCACATATTTTTAATTATCCAGTAAAAATTACACCCGAAAATGCATCCATTCAATACCATTTGGCAACCCGTTTGATGCGTTTGGAGGCACTTTCTATTGCTCTAGTTTTTGGTTTCATTCCTTTTGAAATTCTTCAAACCATAGAAAACGAAAAGAGCACCTTGTCGGCTATTTGGTTGTTTTTATTTTTAATGCTTGTTTTTGCGCCCTTGGTGGTTTATTTTTTTCAGGCACGCAAACATAAATAACGTTTAACGGTTGGCTCCGTCTGGGAATTGTACTTTTTCTGGATGAGCATTAAACAATGGTAAAACTTGTTTTAAAATGCGGTTTCGCTTGCCTGTTGTATCGGATGGGAAAACGGGGTAGGAAATAACGGCTTCTAACCACGCATAATTGTTGACGCGAAAATACACCTCGGGTTCAAGTCCACGTTGTTGATTATCGGGATGTTGTATTGCAAAATCAGTCGAAGCAACTTCCAATAAACAAGCTTCCACAAATTGTAAATCGCTAGTAAAGGCAATTTGAAGTGCTGTTTCATTCCAAATAAATGGTCCAAAAGGTCCGGAGTAGTTTACCACTTCTGAGCGCAAAATTACACTGTTAGGAAAATGCACCAAACGCCCACTTTTACGGTCATTGCCCAAGTAAACACCACTACATTCTTCTAAAATCGTGTCCAAATAACCAATTTCAATTACATCGCCTTTAAAACCGTCTATTTGAATGCGATCGCCTACCCGAAAAGGTCTTCTAAATACAATGAACAACCACGCAATGAACGAGGTGATCGGTGCCTGCAATGCAAAACCTAAAATCAACGAAATTAACCCGAAACTGACGGCAATGGCATAGAGGTTTTGGAATAAAAACGAGGCAATGATTAATAAAATTAAAGCAATGGTAATTAAGCGTGAGATGCGTTGCAAATTGTATTTTACCCCTTCTGTTTCAGCTTGGGTGTTAATCATTCTTTTTAATATACGCTCAATGAGTAACACAATAATGATAAGAAAAATACTCATTGTGAGGCGTTTTGCACTTTCTTGGTACTCGCCTA
>JAKQEZ010000624.1 GCA_029558435.1 Bacteroidota bacterium | reverse complement strand
GGACAAGGAAACCCAAGTGATTGTTGAGGTGGAACAAAAAGAAACTGCTTTGTCGCCATCGGTTGCATTGCATTTGTATCGCATATTGCAAGAAACCATCAACAATGCTTCAAAATATGCCAATTGTAAAACGTTAACACTGCATATTGCCCCTCATTTGGTGGTGGTTCAAGATGATGGTCAAGGATTTGATGAAACCATTGTGAGCAAGGGTTATGGGTTGCAGAATATTAAACAACGTGTAGAAGAATTGAATGGAATTATAAATTTTCATTCAGAAATTGGCAAAGGAACTTCCATTGAAATAAAATTTTAAGTTATGAATGAACATCATCCTCAAATACCTCTTCATTTGTCATTGGTTGATAAAATATTGATAGGAGTTGGCGTTGCGATAATTGTTGCAACATGGGTTTATATTGGTTGGATGTACCATCAATTACCCGATACCGTGCCAACTCATTATAATTTTAAAGGCGAAGTGGACGGCTATGGTGGTAAAAGCACGCTAATTGTTTTGCAAGTTGTGGCAACTGTACTTTTTGTTGGATTGCATGTTCTCAATAAATTCCCCCATATTTTTAATTATCCAATAAAAATTACGCCTGAAAACGCAACAATTCAATACCAATTAGCAACACGATTGATGCGTTTTGAAGCAATTTCAATTGCTCTAATTTTTGGTTTTATTCCTTTTGAGATTCTTCAATCTATTGAAAACGAAAAGAGCACCTTGTCGGCTATTTGGTTGTTTCTATTTTTAGCACTTGTTTTTGCGCCTTTGGTGGTTTATTTTTTTCAGGCACGCAAGCATAAATAATGTTTAGCGATTGGCTCCGTCTGGGAATTGCACTTTTTCTGGATGGGCATTAAAAAGTGGTAAAACCTGTTTTAAAATACGGTTTCGCTTGCCTGTTGTATCGGTTGGAAAAACTGGGTAGGAAATAACGGCTTCTAACCAAGCGTAATTGTTGACACGAAAATACACCTCGGGTTCAAGTCCACGTTTTTGTTTGTCGGGATGTTGAATAGCAAAATCAGCCGAAGCAACTTCTAATAAACAGGCTTCCACAAATTTTAAATCGCTGGTAAAAGCAATCTGCAATGCTGTTTCGTTCCAAATAAATGGTCCAAAAGGTCCGGCGTAGTTCACCACTTCTGAGCGCAAAATAACACTGTTTGGAAAATGCACCAATCGACCACTTTTACGGTCATTGCCCAAGTATACACCGCTACATTCTTCTAAAATTGTGTCCAAATAACCAATTTCAATTACATCGCCTTTAAAACCATCTATTTGGATGCGATCGCCCACCCGAAAAGGTCTTCTAAAAACAATGAACAACCACGCAATAAACGAGGTGATAGGTGCCTGCAATGCAAAACCTAAAATCAATGAAATTAACCCGAAACTGACGGCAATGGCATAAAGATTTTGGAATAAAAACGAAGCAATGATTAATAAAATTAAGGCAATGGTAACCAAACGAGAAATGCGTTGCAAATTGTATTTCACCCCTTCTGTTTCTGCTTGGGTGTTAATCATTCTTTTTAAAACACGCTCAATGAGCAATACAATAATGATAAGAAACACACTCATTGTGAGGCGTTTTGCGCTGTCTTGGTATTCGCCTAGAAATTGAAAAAAAGGTAAAT
>JAKQEZ010000196.1 GCA_029558435.1 Bacteroidota bacterium | reverse complement strand
TGATGGGCTTAAAACGCTTTACAAAATTAGAAAGCATCAACCCGAAAGAAACTCGCCAATTGATTGCACAAGCACAAATCAACAATGGTGGCTATGCGTTGTAAAAACGGTTAATCAAATAAATTTACAGGGCGTTTGAATGTATCGAACGCCCTGTTTTTTAGTGGGGGTTGAGAAAGTAGAACTAAAAACCTGCTTTTACCATACGTTTTGTTGCAACAACTTTACCGTCGGCAACTAATGAGTAAGTGTAAGTTCCAGAACTTAAATCTTGTGCATACACATTGATTTGTCCGTTTCCACGCTCACGAATATCAATTGTTTTGATAAGCGAACCTGTTGCGTCATAGAACACAATTTGTGCTTCTTGAACACTTTGTGGAATGGTGTAAGTGATCACTGTTTTTTCAGCAAATGGATTCGGCACGTTTTGATTTAAAACGATTGATGCTCCGTTATGCAATTCAACTTCAATGATGTGGCGCAATTCCTCTTGTGCAACTTTACCATTTTCTTCAATGGCATTTTGGCTCAATTGACATAAAAATGGCAATATACCACTCAAACAATTTTCAAGCTGAGAAAGGCGATTGTTTAAATCTGTAATTTGAGTTTGAAGAGAATCGTTTGCAGTTTGCAAAGAGTCAATTTTAGAACTTTGTTCTTGGTGACCTGCGATTAGAAGTGGAATTAACTCAGTATAATTTAAGGTTTTGTAATCAACGCCTTGGATTATTACATTTCCCATGGTATCAATCATTGCTGGTTTATGATTTTCATTTACAATGTTAGGTATTACATTTTCAACATCTTGTGCAACCAAGCCAAATTGTTTTTTGGAACTAAAATTCATACCATAGTTATTTAACGTATCCATGTAATATGATTTAGGTTTTAATAATAATAATAAACTATCAGCAACGGAGGAACTTATTGTGGCAGTATCTGTTTTAAATAAAATGTCAGATGTTAATGCATAACCTGTGCCAGATGTTGGCCCATTAATATAAACATCACCATCAAAATAACCTGCGTATAGACTAGGATTCCCTAAGCTAGTTGGTAAAGCAGCCCCATAAACTCCAATAAAAGTTGAACCAGGATACGTATTTGAACTATAGCCTCCTTCAAATGCAATACCACTAACCCCAATAGACACTCCTGTTGCAGTAATATTACAAATTGATTTAAAACTTCCTCCAATATTTAATTGATCAGAAAATTCGGCAACAGCGTCAACTCCTATGCTTCTTCCTGAAATTGTACCCAGGGAATTAGCATTAAAATATCCTCCAATATTATGAATTTTTGAATTTTTAGCATATCCTACAATTGCCTTGTTTTCTGTCTGTGGACCATCTCCAGTAGAGTTTGCTATTACACCATAATTGTCTCTGGCATCAGATGAAACATTAAATTCTCCTCCATATGCTGTAAAACAATAGGTTGAGAATGCTGGAATTTCTGACACAACACCTCTAACATGCCCTGCGTTTTCAGCGGTAAAATAACTACCTCTGTTTATTATTTGTAATGCTGTTTGTGTAGCTAATGCTTTACCTTCAATTCCTGTAAAGACTGATCCTTGTGTGTTGCCAATATCGTTATTAATTGCTGATAAGGCTGTTGTTGATGTATTAACAATAGATGGATGAACTTGCTGTACACTTAATTTTGCGCTCAAAGTGTTAGAACAATCGTAACCTATTCCAATATGGTTTAGTCCTAAAGCATCATTGTTTTCAAAATACAAGTTGTTATTGTTCAAATTTACTTTTGAATTGGCAGAAAGATTAGCATCTCCACTCATATCAGAACATTCTACAAATCCACCTGCATTTCCCAACGAATCTCTATCAATCCATTTCAACACTCCTGTTGCATCTACCATCACAACTTTATTCACTGAATTATCAGCCATGTAGGTTATATCGGGTAATCTTCTCAAACGTGCATTGCCATCTACATCTAGTACTTCAGTAGGCAATTGTGGATAATTTAAACCTATCCCAATGTTACCATCACCTGAAAAAACAAGATTGTGGTTATTCAAACGAACCTGTCTATCTACTGTTAAAGGTGTATTTGTGTTAAATACAGGTGGTACTCCGGTATATAAATCTCCTAAACAATAAGGATGGTTTAAATTAAATAGCGTGCTTCTTGAAACGCCATTATTTGCACTTGGTGGTGTTGCATTTACTGTATGAAACTGTCCATCTCCACCTAAAAAAGTGTTGGAATTACCATTAAAATCCAATCTTCTCACATTCAAATCTCCCGAAGCTCCAGCTTGCGTACCTACTATCAACGCATCAGGTGTTGCAGCCTGCACATTTCGGATGCGCACGTTGCCATTTACGTCCAAATTGGCAGTTGGGTTGCTTGTGATGTTGATACCGACTCTGCCATTTTGAGGTAAAATTTGCAAATTTCCAGCTGAGTTAGTTTGAAAATCAGTAAATAATCCATTTGTTCGAGATAATCGAAACTGCCAATTGTTTTCTACAACTTCTAATCTTCGGATGGCACTAATGTTATTGGCATCTTGTTGATCACCAATTCTCCAAAAGCGGTTATTGCCTACAAAAGCATGCACAATGTTGTTTGATGCAAACTTATAATATTGGTTATTGTTCAATAGATTAAACCAAAATCCTTGATTTGTTTTTGCTAAAAATTCAAATCTATTGTTTTGTCCAGAAATTTGGCCATTTGCCCCAAAAACTATATGTGTTTCATTTTGCCCATTAGAATTTGAAGTAAATAAATCTAAATTACCTGCAGATGGAAATTGACCTTGATTTCTAATGCGCAAACCATCACCGGTATTGTTTGAAAATGAACTTAACGCGCCACCAGTGGTGAATATTGCTCTATATATACCGCCAGTATAAATATTAATAGGATGAGGAGTAAATGTACCAAGGTTATGTCCTAGATTACCATTGTTTAAACTTCCATTAGAAAGCCAATATTGCCCAAAACTATTGGAAGTGAATAGCAGCATAAAAGTTGCTACTACTTGTATTTTTCTTTTCATAATTATAAGGTTTTCACCTTATCAGTGTTATGAACCCATGGTGTGTGTTTATTTCATCGCCTTTTTTGTTTTGTAGCACATAGTAATATACACCTGCACTACAATCTTTTCCTTGTTGGTCTTTACCATCCCAGCCTGAGAACCCGTTTTCGGATGAAAACACCACATTACCCCAACGATTGGTAATGCTAATTGAAACAACATTTCCTTCTGTAATCCAAAAATCATTTACACCATCATTGTTGGGCGTAAAAACATTGGGTTGTTGTAATGGTTTTGACTGAACTGAAAAATCGTCAATGAATATATAGTAACAATTTAACCATGCTGTGGGTACTGTTGAATCAACTATTATGCTAGGAAAAATGGAGTCGGGATAAAAATTCCCTATAATTACCCATTGCTCTCCTCCTTTAGCGGTGTATTCTCCTTGCAATAATTGCCAATCTGCTGTATCGGTAATATACTCATTGCTTACCCAATCTGGTTGCATAAACTGCCACAAATAGTTTTGCCAATAGATGATAGAATCTTGCACAAATTTTAAACCAACTTGATTGGTGGTAATGTTGCTATAATTAGCCAAATTAGCATAAAAAGAAAAAGGATAGGTATTCCCTTTTGCTAAGCTTTTTGACAACTTTATTTGGATGTATTCCCTATAAAAAGTACCATCAAAAAAGCCAATATAAGCTTGCCCATTTTTAGCTTGCTGAAATCCATTTACAGAATAAGGGACATTAGAATTATCACCAAAACTAGCACACGTATTAAAATAATCGGGAGTTGAAATACAACCAACAGCTTGGCTATTTGCACACATAGGGTTAAATACATATTTACAATTTTCAATGTTTGCTGAGCCAGTTGGGCATTGGTAATACTCCTCAAAACTTGGGTTCATTACCAAATTTTGTGCATTAGCAAGCAAGCAATATAAAAGAAATGATATAAACACAAAGGTTCTTTGCACTGATAAGATATTGTTTAAAAAATTAAATTAATTTCTTCTTGCTTCGCCCAAGAAATTGCGCCTTGCAATAAAAAGACGTGTAGCTTCATTATAGTTGTTAACGAATATACAAAATTTGTTTAGTTATGGACTCATAAGTAGTATGTTTTTGTAGTTTTTCTCAAATATTCAACAAATATGTTTTAAAACAAATAGGTTGTATTTCTGAATTTTGGTTTTGTGTCAGAAAAACAAAAAATCATATTAAAATCATTTGGTTCTCATATAAAAAGTAAGAGAATAAGTAAAAATATGACACAAGTTGAGGTTAGCTCAAGAATGAATAGAGACCAGCAATGGCTGTTGCCAACGAATTGATGAGCATTCCAAGCTTTGAAGATGCGCCAGAAGGCGTGTTGGGCAAAGAACAAGCAGCGTTAAAAGGTTTCAAAAAAGCTATTTTGATGGCGGCAGGTTCGGCTGTTCAAAAATTAATGACAACATTGTCGAAAGAGCAAGAAGTATTGATGGGTATTGCTGATATGGCCATCACTACCTATTTGGCAGAGTCGGTATTGTTGCGTGTTCAGAAAATGGTTGCAGCAAAAGGTGAAGAAGCATGTGCTGTTCAAATTGCTATTGCAAAAACATATTTCTACGATGCGGCAGATAAAATCAATAAATTGTGTAAAGACACCTTGAACTCATTTGCAGAGGGCGATGAATTGCGCATGATGTTGATGGGCTTAAAACGCTTTACAAAATTAGAAAGCATCAAC
>JAKQEZ010000194.1 GCA_029558435.1 Bacteroidota bacterium | reverse complement strand
ATCCAAAGGGTCAATGGCTCCAGTATCGGTTGTTCCGGCTGATGCTACAATTAAAAATGGATGTAAATTGGCCTTTAAATCGGATTGTATTTGCACGCTCAAAGCAAGCGCATCCATACGATGATTATCGTCCAACGGTATGTAGCGAATCACAACGTCTTCCAATCCAATAATGCGCAATGCTTTTTGTGTGGAATGGTGCACCTGCTCACTCATATACACCACACTTTGGGGAACACATTCATTTTTCACACGGTGATGATCGCGCGCAGCCGTAAAAGCAATTAACGTGGAAGTAGAGCCACCCGACGACAAACTCCCAACTGCCGAATCGGGAAATGAAAACAACTGCTTGAGCCAATTAACCACTTCATTTTCAATAGTTGCTGCACCCGGACTAGCATAGTAAACACTTGCATAAGGATTGGTTACCGCTGCCAAAAAATCGGCAATTGAGGATGCAAAAATTCCTCCACCTGGTATATATCCAACGTGTTTACCAGAGGCTGCTACAATACCTGTTTCCACAACTTGTTTGTCATACACTTCTAAAAGTTCTAAAAACTCTTTTTTAGAACCATCAATAGCAAGTGATGCAGGCTCTTTATCGCTATACCCTTTTCGTTCTACCAAACTGTTTATAAACTGATTAGCATATTTAGAAGCATCGTTAATTAATGTAGTTCGTTCTATTTCATTGAGTTCTAAATCTGCACTTTTTAGTTCTAACGCTTCTAATTGTGCAATTATTTGTTGAAGTTCCATATCTAGTATTAATTCCAGATAAAATTACTTAATTTTGCGTGCAATTACGATGACAAAACAATTAAAATTTCATTTTTTAGCCTACTTGGCAGGACTAAGCATCATTGGTTTTTTGGCTACGGACATGTACCTCCCAACTTTTGAAGCCATTCGCACCGATTTGCAAACAACAAAAGTCAACATTGGCATCAGCATGACGATTTTTTTAGGTGGTTTTGCCTTTGGTCAATTAATTTGGGGACCTATTTCCGATAAATTCGGCAAACCCAAAGCCATTACTTTAGGCATGTTGCTATTTATTGCCTCCTCCATCGGAATTGCTTTCTCATACAACGTTTATTTGTTTATCTTTTTGCGATTGTTTCAAGCCATTGGAGCATGTGCTGCGGCGGTTTGTTGGCAAGCGTTAGTCATAGAACAATTTAACCAATCCATTGCTCAAAAAGTTTTTGCTTCCATCATGCCTTTGGTAGCTCTATCACCAGCATTAGCACCACTTTTGGGTGTGTTTTTGTTTGAAAATTTTGGTTGGCGCTCCATTTTTATTGTAGCAGCAATTATTGGAGGAATTTTATTGTTATATACCAGCATACTCAACAATTCAAATCCTAAGTCAACAGAATCAAACACAACTGCCATCAATTATTGGAGTTTTTTTCGTTCAAAAAATTTTATGGGCAATGTTTTTATCTATGCGTTTTGCTCTGCAGGATTTTTTGCTTGGTTAACTGGCGCTCCTTTTTTTCTGAAAGAATTGGGCTATAACGAAAGTGAAATTGGATGGAGTTTTGTTCCGCAAACCATCACTTTTATGTTAGGAGGCTATGGTATTCGTTATTTGCTTACAAAAATAGATGGCAAAATCATACTTCCCTATTTGCTTGTCACCTACGCCATCTGTATGCTCAGTTTGTTGGGATTGGCCATTTTTACTACACCGACATTAACGCAACTATTAATTCCATTCAGCTTGATGGCTTTGGCAAATGGTGCCACCTATCCAATCGTTGTTGCCGAAGCACTTCAACCTTATACCGCCAATTCAGGGAAAGCAGCAGCCATGCAAAACACACTTCAATTAGGTGCTTGCTTTATTGCCAGTGCATTTGTGTCATTTTATTCCAATCAAGCACTTTTAGCAACTTGCATCACCATGGCACTCACCATCGTTTTCGTTGGTTTAGGTTATCGTATGACAAAAAAATAATTGCACCAATAGGCAACCATTAACCGTTTTAGTTCGTTCAATGAGTAAAATAAATACAAATGAAGTTAATTATTTCCCTTACCGCAATTTTACTTTTTAGTACGCAATTATTAGCTGGTGACACCTTGCGCGTGTTGTTTATAGGCAACAGTTATACCTATGTTAACGATTTACCCAACATTATAAAAAACATGGCCATTGCTGATGGTAATTTTTTAATCCACAGCAGTAGCACACCTGGCGGTCAAACCTTGCAACAACACTGTTCCAATGCTACCACTTTAATTTTAATTCGTCAAAGTAACTGGGATTATGTAGTGGTGCAAGAGCAAAGTCAAGTTCCATCGTTTCCAGACGGGCAAGTAAACACTCAATTTTATCCTTATGCAAAAAAATTGGTTGATTCCATTCGCACCTACAATCCATGTTCAAAAACAGTATTTTATGTTACATGGGGACGAAAAAATGGGGATGCACAAAACTGTCCGTATTTTTCACCTTTGTGTACGTACGAAGGTATGGACGATTTGTTGACCTTGCGTTATAGCAACATTGCAGATACTGTAAACGCAGCATTGAGTCCGGTTGGTCCGTTATGGCGACAATTGCGAACAGATTATCCTGCTCTTGAACTTTATTCAAACGATGAAAGTCACCCATCTGCTGCTGGTTCCTACGCTGCAGCATGTAGTTTTTATGCTGTTTTATTTAAACGCCCTGTGGCTACCATCAATTATGATTTTTCGTTGAATGCTACCGATGCAGCAACTATACGAACTGTGACACAACAAGTTGTTGTTGACAATTTAAGTTTTTGGCAACGTTTTGAACCACAAACTACAAGCGATTTCACAGCACAACAACAAGTGGGCACAACCAATATACAATTTAGCAACCTTGCAGAAAATGCATCATCCGTTAAATGGAATTTTGGTGATGGAACAGTAAGCACAACAGAAAATCCTTCGCACACATACGCGCAAGAAGGAGATTACACCGTTTGCTTAACCGCTTATGTGGGTCAAAACTGCGATTCTGTAACAATTTGCAAAACAGTAACTATTGCCGAATTAGGACTAAACGCAACAGTAAGTCGTTCTACCATTGAACTCTATCCAAACCCAACAACCGATGTTGTAACCATCAAAGGAGAACTAACCAATGGAACCTATGAAATAGTAGATGTATTGGGCAATAAAGTGCAACAAGGTGTTTTAAAAACCGACAAAACAACCCTTCAAGTGCAAGCATTAAAAACTGGCGTATATTTTATTTTCATTCATTCTGCAGAAGGTAAACAACAGTTGCGTTTTGTGAAGAAGTAGAATATTACTCCCATCGCATAATTGTTTTGTATATTTGTAAAACAAAAAAAATACAATGCACGAACAAAATTATGCGAACGAATTGGATGCTAATTTTTGGAATTCACGTTGGCAAACAGGACATATAGGCTGGGACATTGGCTGTGCTTCTCCACCGCTTACAGAATACATACAAACCCTTAATGATAAAAATTTAGCCATTCTCATTCCTGGATGTGGAAATGCGTATGAAGCCGAATATTTGGTTGCAAACGGTTTTACCAACATCACTTTGATAGATATTGCCGAGGAAGCCGTTAGAAGATTAAAAGAAAAATTTCGATTCGATTCTCAAGTAACTATCATTTGTGGCGATTTCTTTGAACACCAAGGCAGTTATGACCTCATCATAGAACAGACATTCTTTTGCGCACAAGTATTGCAACGAAGAACTGAATATGCACAAAAAATACATTCATTACTTAAACCAAACGGCAAATTAGTTGGCGTTTTATTTGGTGTTGATTTTGGTCCGCAAGGTCCGCCATTTGGAGGCGACATCCACGAATATCAGCAGCTTTTTAAACCCTATTTTGAATTGAAGAAATTGGAACCGTGCTTCAATAGTATTAAGCCAAGAGAAGGGGCTGAATTATTCATTGAATTTATCAAAAAATGAGTTCCTCAAAATTGGTTTTAATTGATTTTTATGCGGATTGGTGCAGCACTTGTCAAACAATGGAACCAACCATTGATGCTATTCAAGAAAAATTTGGGGTACAACTGGAAATTTTAAAAATAAACACCGAAGAAAACCCACAAATGGCAGCACTTTACCACATTCGAAGTGTGCCTACTTACATCCTTTTCAAAAATGGTGAAATTGTATGGAAAGTTGCTGGTTTATTAACCAAAAAAGAGTTTATTCAAACAATTGAAAAGCAGTTATAAATCTACAATTTATTCAATAATTATTTTCTTAATTTGATTACCAAACTTAGTAGATATATTTAAAAAATAAACTCCACTATTTATTGATTTAACATCTAACACGGCTTCACCGATAAAGGTGTTTTTCTTAATTGAAGATACCTGTTTACCATTTAAATCCGAAATCCACGCTTGATACTCTACCTCACTAGACGAATTAATGAATAGACTATTTTTTGTTGGATTAGGATATACACTAAATTCACCTACTGTCAAATTAGAAGTGGTCAATACATTTGAAGCATCAATAACCCCTAACCATATGTCAGAACCACCAATCACTGGTGATGTTTTAACTCCGGAACCCATTGGGCTATCCGACGCACCATAAAACAACAATTTTGTAGGGTCATTAGGATACTCTATTATTTCACAACCATCTGATCCATTACCTCCTAGTGTATATTGTTCTAGTAAATCTCCATCCTCATTTAGAAGAACTATCCACGAATCATAAGATGAACCATACCTTGGTGAAGTCTTGTTGCCACTTGGTATGGACTGTGAGGTTGCAAAAAGAACCAACTTGCCATTTGCATTTTTAAACACCGTTCCTCCATACTCAGTGTAGTTACCACCAATCGTCTTGTCCCAAATAATAGTAAAGTCTTTGTCCATTTTCACTAACCATACATCTGTATCACCAAAAGAATTTTCTGATTTATTACCAGAAGCATCGGAATAAGTCGAAATAGTTAAATAATAAGCATCTTCAATTTCTGCTATATATCCTCTATCTTCAACAGAATTTCCGCCAAAACCTGATTGTTTTACAATATTTAAAGAATTATCCATTTCAATTAACCATATATCATCCAAACCAAAACTGCTTACCGTTTTATCTCCATTAATATCTCCTCCAGTAGTAATTGATAATAAAATATTACCATTAGAAACTCTTTTAATGCTCTTAACATTATCATTGGCATCTGTTCCGACACTTTTTTGTTGAGCTATTGAACCATCAGAATAGTTTACCTCAACCAACCAAGTATCGTCTAACCCCTTTAAAGCGGTTGTTTTATTGCCAGACACTGGAGATCTAGACGAACAAGACATTAAAAACGTGGTTTGTGTATATGGTATTAAATAAGGACGCGTTTCGACATTAGTTCCACCAAATTGCTGTTGCCAAATCAAATTGCCAGATAAATCTAAACACAATATCCAAATATTTGAAGGATAAGGTTCTGTTGAAAACAAATCCATTGTCTTATCCCCTGATTGATTTGAGGAAGTTTGAGTAGCAATATAAATAAAACCATTGTTTATAAAAGCTGACCAAAACACATCATCCCCACTACCACCATAAGATTTATCCCACAATACATTAAAATTATTATCTAATTTTACAATCCATACATCAACACCTCCGTTTGAAGGCTCTGTTTTGTCACCCGAAATACCGGATTTTGAGGATGAAATAAGAAAATATTCACCGTTGTTTTGAGGGTCTGGTAGTAATCTACCACTATCATCGCCAGTGCCCCCAATACTTTTTTGAGTTAGTATTGAAAAATCTTGAGAAAAAACTGTACTAGCAGTAAAAAACAAACTTAAGAATATTAGAATTTTCATAGCTTTTAGATTAAAAAGTGTAGTCATTAACGTTCATGACTACACTCAGTTATTGTATAAAAATATAAATAAATTAATTTATACAACTATTTCGTATTAATTTTTTATTAACGTTAAATGATCTACACTCCCATCTGGATAAACTACGTTTAAAACCAAATAATTAGAATTTTTTATAGAACTCAAATCATAAGTATAATTTGAAATACCATTTTTCAACTTAATTTCTTCATTTATTATTAAATTTCCTTCATTATCACTTAATAACAATCTAGCTAACAATGCTTGTTTTGAGTCTATTTTAAGGTTTAATTGATCATTTACAATTGGATTAGGATAAGCTATTACATCTACATCCTCTTTTAATTGAGTTACAACTAAATCAGAAGAAATTTTAAATACTGTTGGAAAAACGTTTCCTTTTGCTGATCTAAATGAAATATTATATAAACCTTTTTGAAATAAACCAGTAGAATATAAAAGATAATAACCATTTACATCTTTTTTAATTATTGCTTCAGAAAAATTTCTTTTGTCGATTGATTCTAAAACAATAAAAGAAACACTATCTCCCGAGAAACTTGTATTTAATAATTGGTTGAACTGACTAATTAATTCGTTAAATAATTTACCATGACCAGAAGAACTGGATGATCCAATAGCTTCTTCTGTATAATCGACTGATTCATACAACTCCTTAACCCATGCATTCCAGTCATTATCTAATACATCTCCAGATGTTACACCAGTATGGTCGTACGTTTCTAAACACTCAACTCCAACTGGTACAGTATAAGCAAAAGGCTCAACACTACTAGGAATATTAACTGGATTCAAATCAACATATTGATTGAAAAAATTTTTCCAATAATTAATATCATTTACAGCACAAATATCCGTATTTGGAACTGCTGTTTCAACTGTCATACTTCCATTTAGATGTGTAAATTCATCTAATTTCTTTTCTATCAAAAATCCATCAGAAACAGGATTGTTAAACTTATCTCTATATGGGGTTGGACCGCTGAACATTGAACTATTAATTAACATTCTTCTATACAAATATTGCTCATCTATCCCAGTAAATGTCTGCTGTTTATATGGATGGCCACCTGGTAAGCTATTATAAGAACTAGTTGACATTGCTTGCCAATATGGTGTAGCAACTCCTGACTCTGCATCATAATATTGATAAACATTACTTAATTGCAAACGCTCTTCTGCTGGTATTTCAGCCCTTCCACCAGCGGTTAACTTCCAAGCGTATGTTCTACCATTACATGTGTAGCTACAATCATCAACCCATGTTGTAGGATTTACAGGTAGTTTATTAACGACATTTGTCGTGGTACTAACGATAGTACTATTATTACTTAAAGCTGTTATAGTGTATGCTATGTTTGGTATCGTAAACAATAATGGATCTACTTTTATATAATTTTTATCAAACTCAAATTGAGCTATTTGGGTACTTGAGGCATCATTTAAAAAGAACTCTAATTTATAAGATGTTGCGGTAGGTACATTTACCCATGTTAAATATCCTCTAGAAACGGCAGGATCTATTAATTGCTTAATCTGAGTATTTGCCGTATAAACGTTCATTGCCATCAATGACACTAATAAAATTGTTAATTTTCTCATAATAATTTAGTTTAAAATTGAAGCAAACTTAATCTCGATTAATTATCAACCACTATACTTTTACGGTTTTTTTTACACTTATTCAAAAATTAATTATACTTTTACGGAGACAAATGAAAATAAAATGGAAAAATCTATACATGAGACGATTGAAAATATTATCGATAAAATAAAAGTAATTAGAAAAGAAAAAGGGTACTCTTTAGAGAATATGGCTGATGAATTAAATTTAAGCGTTTCTGCATATAGCAAAATTGAGAATAAAGAAACGAAATTAACCTTTGAAAGATTTCTACAAATTCAACGATTTTTAGAGGTTCCTATAAATAAACTACTTCAAATACAGCCTGAAAATATTTTCAATTTAAATGTTCACCCTAATGGAGAGGGATACCAAGCAAACGAGCAACATTTGTATAAAGGCAATCAAAAACAAACAGAGTTGTTAATTAATAAATATGAGGAACTTATAAAATCAAAAGATGAAATTATTAGTTTATTAAAGAAAAATAAATGAAAATCTCCATCATTAAAAAATCAACACTAACTCCATCTATTTGGGACGGTGGAAAAACGTATGAATATTGTATTTATCCTACGTCATCCAGTTACAGTGAGCGCAATTTTGATTTTCGTATCAGTTGCGCAGCCATTGAAAAAGCACCTTCCAATTTTACACGTTTTGAAGGCTATCAACGTTATTTGGTAATGCTTGATGGAGATTTATCGATTATCCGCAATGGCGTCGAAGAAAAATATGCGCAACATGAAATTTTCACGTTTAATTCCAACGATGAAATTCAATCTTTTTCGCTGGGAAACGATTTTAATTTGATGCATACAAACTCTATAAAAAATAGTGAGGTTTACCTTTCAATCGTAGATGGTACATTGAATGCCAAATTCATGCTGTTTTTTGCACTAACCAGTAGTACACTTTGGGTCAACAACAAAGAGTATAACCTACAGTCAAATGATTTGTTGTTTATTGACAACAATCAACGTGATACATTTACACTAAAAAGTACCAACACTCTGATAAATTGCCTTATCAAATAAAAAAGGATTGTTGCAAAACACTATTTTTTGTTATTTTAGAAGGCTAAAGCAACAATAATGACAATTAAAAAAAAGAAATATAAAATTCGGTTCTTATTAGCAACTGCAGCTGCTGTTTTCATTTTTCGCTACAGTTTAAATTTACCTTTTTTTCAATTTCTAGGCGAATACCAAGACAGCGCAAAACGCCTCACAATGAGTGTGTTTCTTATCATTATTGTATTGCTCATTGAGCGTGTTTTAAAAAGAATGATTAACACCCAAGCTGAAACAGAAGGGGTAAAATACAATTTGCAACGCATCTCACGCTTAATTACCATTGCTTTAATTTTATTAATCATTGCCTCGTTTTTATTCCAAAACCTCTATGCCATTG